>JBHHWX010000556.1:0-4017 GCA_046756745.1 bacterium
GCTTACTGCCTACTGCATATTGCCTACTCTACTCAAACCGCTTAAATAAATGAATGTTACAACATCGGCAAAGTTTTGTCGATGTACGGCGCTGTAAGCGCCTAAGTCTTGTCGCAGACCTTGCTGCGAAAAGATGACTTTGTCGTTTTAAATAGAATCATGCATTTCAACGCAGAGGACGCCGAGAACGCAAAGTTCGCAGAGAAAAAAAAGCAGTTCTTAAGCTTCTTCTCTGCGTTCCTCTGTGACCTCTGCGTTATATTCTTATCTTGACTTAGAGGATTTGAGCTTCTAATTATCGACAAAGATTTGTCGATGTTTGGCGCTATGCGCCTAAAATAATTCCTCACAACGGCGATTCTCACTTATTCAGCTTGCTCATCGTGCACCTTCCGAATTCCCTCTCAAACTCTTCATTGTTCGGGTAGACGTATCCGAATGATTTCTCCCAGATCGATGCTTTTTCCATACAGAGGTACATAAACACTTTGCTTTGCCAGGGTTGCAGCGCTTTGTGCATGGTTTTAAACATATTTATTTTAATCTCATCGGGATAGGTCAATTTACCGTGCGGATCAGACACCATTTCCATTTGCAGCATTTTGGTGCTGTGGCCATGTGACCGGATTTTTTTGATCACCGGCTTGATAAAAGTCACCGAGCCAAAAGAGATAAACAGAACTTCATCCGAACTGAAGTGCGCCGTTAAATGTGTTGCAATCTGCGGGTAATCGTGCTCCCAGCCTTGATAGTAAACCATGGGATGAAAATGGAAGGCGACGCCGATACCTTTGTCTGCGACGTGCCGCGCGGCAAGCAGACGTTGTTCGAGACGCGCAGTAAAATGCTCTTCGTTATCGATGATGGTAGGCGTGTTCAACGACCAACTGCAGACGATGTTTTTCGGAACCGCGTGGTCGAGAAAATAACGGATATTGTCGGACTTGGTCTTAAATTCGAGCAAGATGTTAGGGTGATCGGCAGCAAACAAACAGAGGGCATCCAGAATGCCGTTGCGATTTCCCCAAACCAGAGAATCCGAGGATTGTCCGGTTCCAAAGTGATAAAAACGCTCCGGCTGCACACGAATGTTTCTCAGCTTTTCGGTGAAATCGCTGTCGAACACGAAATTCTCATTGTAAAATGTTTGAATGGTGCAGTAGCTGCAGCCGAATGTACAATTTTCCACAGCGTCGATGGTGTGCAGGTTGCAGCAGACGGTATTTTCAGAGGCCACCGGGCACATGCCGTGGATCTCTTTCTCCGATGTGTTCGTACTCAACGAAACCTTTTCCCTGGCGCTCGGTCTGGGAAGGCCCTCGGCAGGATAGGCCTTGGGTTGCTTTCTGAGATCCTCGAGGTAAGCATGTAACTGCTGCAAGAGCTGTTTTTTCAAAGCCGTTCCGTGCGAGTTTTTGCGAGCATCGCGGCGGCCCCACCACTCGGATAAACCCGGCTCTCCCCACATAGCCAGGTCGCGAGCCGCCTCCACAACCTGCCGGAATTCTTGAAAGCTGAAACGGTGGCGAAAAGCAGTGGTTTTGATAAACTGCCGCTGCTGCGGATCTAACTTTTCGTAGAGGGTTTGATTCTTGAAGGTTTTGAACTTTTGCGTGTAATCAAAATTGCCGGGCATGGTTTTCTCGTGGAAATAGGAGCTGTCCCAAAAGGGCAAAAAATGTCTTTGCGAGGAGCGAAGCGACGAAGCAATCTCCCGATTCTGTGCTCAAAATAATGAGATTGCTTCGCTTCGCTCGCAATGACATCTGACTTTTTGGACAGCCCCTATCAATCAACAGAATCATCAATCTCATTTTTTTAATGATACAAAAAAAAGGAATGAGTCTCAAGGGGAATCTGCGGAACTAAAGATCGAGATCGCCGGAAATCAACTACCACCGCTCCCGAAATCCTTGGTCAGTTTTTAGAGATGTTTCAAAACGAGCTCTCCACAAATAAACCCTACATATTCCTCATGAAGCTTTAATATTTCGCTAAGAGTTTTGCCATCAATAATAATATCATCTGGCGTTCACTATTTTGCCCTTTGTGCATTCTCCTTGAATGTTTATTGCTAACCGCAAATCACTTGCGCTGAAGTTCGTGTAATCAAGGCATTGTACCACTATCAATCTCACCCGCGAGCTCCCCAAAATCCGATTCACCTCCGCGCCTTCAGTGTCAAGTGAATTTGTTCGTTATGCGCTTTTCTGTATCACGACCAGTCACGGTTATTACCGTCCCGCAATGATTCTCGATACGGGTAGATAGTATGTTCGCTGGGCCTGGGCCTCTACTTCAGCACGAGAGAACCAAGCAGGTTTGAATTCATTCGCAGAGTACAGAGCGGCCTGGTCGAAGTAGTGCTGTGACGCAGGGTCGCCGCTTTGGCCAAACACGAAAACGGAGCGCGCCTGGACTTGGGGGGTGAACTCAACAACCTTAACGAACGAGTTCCCGTGCACACCATAGCGGCGCTTGCCTCCCTCGATCGGTCGCGCGTGGAAGGTAAATACTGAGCCTAACCACCCCGGCGCCCCGGCTACCGGACGGCTCTGAAGTGTGTCCAAGAAAGGAAGGTGTCCGGCGGCATCTGGCCGCTGGATTCTGTTGACCTCCCCCCATGGAATTTCCCAAGTACCCCAATCAGATTTAAGCTCTTCCACCACTTGAGTCAAGGCTTCGATCCATTGCTCGGTCTCTTTTACTCGATCCGGATTAACTATCTCTGTCCAGAGAACGAAAAGCGTAGTGGGCACCGAGGCCTTGGTGGCCACACGATCCCAGTTGCGGAGCGCCGCAATCGGGCTAGCAAGCACGGCAACACTCGCTGGATTGACTCCCTTGGCCGCTTCGTATGCTAAAAAAAGGTCATCCAGCCACTCATCGGCTGCAATCAATCGCCTATCGAGCACAGCAGCAGCAAAACTCTCCAGTGTCAGGTTATCCAGTTCCCGGAGTACTCGTCGCGAATTCTGAGCGCGCCGGTTGTCCGTTTCCTTTCCCACCATGTACTTGGGGAAATCTCCAGGACCGACTTCGATCCTGTCGGTCGCTACGAATGGCGAGGAATTAGTGTTTTGCAGATAGCCACTGGCGGGATTCAAAAATTGCGGAAGCTCATCCAAAGAATGGTAGCCATCCCACTCGGTTCCCGGATCGCTGCCATCCACTGGCTGAGTCCAGTCGTACGCTAAAGACCTGCGCGGGATTGCGTGGTTATAGATGTAAAGGATGTTGCCGTCCCGGTCAGCATACATCGTATTCATATAGGGAACGTTCAGGAGCTCCATCGAGGCTCGCCATTCCTTAAGCGAATTGGCTCGCATCATCCCGTACCACTGCTCGAACCAGCCACCCTCATCCAATTTGGCGAGCCGCACAGCGAGCGGCCGACCATCCTCGGTAATGCCAAGGGCCGGTCCGTGATGGGTCTTCTTAAATTGAAAGGTGCGAGGTTCCAGATCGCTCCCCGTTAGCACTTTGATCGTATCTGTCCACGAAGTCAGCTCACGCCAGTCGTCGCCGTATCGGTAAGCGGTTTCTTCCGAATTGAATTCCTCGAGGTAAAGGTCTCCGTGATCGCCATAGTTATCCGTGTATGCCCACCCGAGGTGGCCATTGTTCCCCATGTGTACAATGCATTCTGTATAACTATGGACTCATACTCTCCCGACCTTTTTCGTATTTCCCTATGAAATTCTTTGGAAATTCCTCGACTGAGGACACCAGTACGCTTCTTGTTTTTGAACGGTTTGTCTTTAATTTCGGCTAAGCTGCTGAGAATATCGTCTGGAACACCAGCCGATTTGCACGCCCTTAGAGTTTCCTCGTTGATTTTGTAAAAGTGAAGATCATTCTTCCAATCCCCCAGCACGCTTGAGAAGATTAGCAGCCCCAAGCCTGAAAGCATTCCACCAAACCAAAAAAGTACTGTCCCCATGTAGAGCTCTCCTTATCCTAAAGGAAACAGCTAACTACGCGGTTAGCCGCGCCGACGCATATGCATGAACCTGT
>JBHHWX010000557.1:0-3999 GCA_046756745.1 bacterium
CGTGTTCACAAAGACAGGTGGGAACAAAGCAAAAGCGGCTGCGTTACTCGGCGTACCCACCTCAACATTAAAAAGCAAAATGAAAAAGTATGGTATTCAGTAATTAATTCGAGCGGCGAAATTTCGCCGCCTTTCGTTGAAATCTCGCCGATTGAACTACATAGTCTTTTCAAATCCGCTTTCTGACGCTCCTCATAACATTATTAAAATCAACTGGCTAAGGTTAGCTGGGAATTTCCATTTTCTCTGGCATAAGCTTTGTTTAGGCTTCTGTAGCAAGTGTGAAAATAACTTTGCTTGACTAAAAATGAGCATAACGTTAACTTAAGTCATATAAATTCAAAATAACTTCTCGCTGACACTTTCATTCCTAACCACTATTCAAAAAGGAGATGAGTAAATGAACCCCAAATTCTTTATGTTAAGTCTTGGAATCATTTTTCTCTTGGTTGGAAGTATCTTCGCACAAGGGAAAATCAGCGGCTATATGTTCGGGGATTATTACTACATGGCAGGTAACCACAACGAGGATTTGGAAGGCGCAAATGGGTTTTGGATGCGGCGCATCTACGTCACCTATGACAAAGGATTAAGTGACGCATTCTCCATGCGTTTTCGCATCGAAATGAACAGCGCCGGTAATTTCTCCAGCAAGAGCAAGTTAACTCCAGTGGTTAAAGATGCTTATCTCAAATGGACGAACGGTAACCACAGCATTTACCTCGGCATCTCCGGCACTCCTACTTGGGGAGTGGTTGAAAAATTCTGGGGGTATCGTTCTGTTGAAAAGACCGCTCTCGATTTGCAAAAATTCGGTTCCTCACGCGATTTCGGTATTGCCTTTAAAGGTGCTTTGGATGCCAAAAAGCATGTAAACTACCACCTGCAGCTTGGCAATGGCAGCAGCAATAGCTCCGAGAACAACGACGGTAAAAAAGCGGCGCTTAGCCTGAGCGGTAAAACGGCAAATGGCTTCATCGTCGAGGGGTATGTCGATTTCGAAGAACGTCCTGGTGAGACCAACCGCTACACCTTGCAAGGATTTGCCGGCTATGACAACAAATCTTTCCGGGTCGGCGTGCAGTTTGCACACCAGAATCGTCAGGTAGCAGGCATGGACGATATGCACATGCAAATCGGCTCCATTTTTGGCGCCGCCAAATTTTCAGACAAGGTTTGGGGCTTTGCGCGCGTCGACCGCTGCTTCGATCCGAATCCGGACGGCGCAAAAATCTCCTACATCCCGTTCGACGCAACCACAGAATCCACTTTCCTGCTCGCCGGTTTGGATTTCATCCCGGCCAAAAACGTGCACCTGATGCCTAACGTGGAGGCGGTGCTTTACGACGAAAACGGCAGCGGCGTAAGCCCGGATAGCGATATCATTCCGCGCTTTACATTCTACTACAAGTTCTAAACCAATGAGCATGAACTCTGACAGGGTTTGAAACCCTGTCAGAGTTAGGAGCAGAGTTAAGAATCCAATCCATCAAAGCAAAGAGGTCATTATGACTGAAGAAAAAACCAAGCTTTTACAGAGAGAAGACTTGATGGCGCGTGCGCCCGCTGAGCCAGGAGAGACCGACGGAGCCCGTCGTGATTTTCTGAAAAGATTCGGCACGGGCGTATTTGCCTCCATGTTGCTACCGATGGTCTTTAACAAGAAAATTTCGGCTATGGCAGAGACTATGGAACCGGAGGTCGCGCCCATTGATTTCCCCGACCTGCCGACGCCTGTACCGGACGAGGACCCGATCATCCGCATGATCCGCGACCTGAAGCGGGCGCTGGCAAAACCGGTAGAGGAGCGCAAATGGTCGATGGTCATTGATTTGCGCAAGTGTACGGGCTGCCATGGCTGCACCGTCTCATGCGTGGCCGAGAATAAGCTGCCGCCAGGTGTGGTCTACCGGCCGGTGATGGAGGAAGAGATCGGCACGTTCCCCAACGTCACACGCCGGTTCACACCGCGGCCTTGCATGCAGTGTGAAGAGCCGCCGTGCGTACCGGTCTGCCCGGTGAGTGCAACCTGGAAGCGTCCGGATGGTATCGTGCATATCGATTACGACCAGTGCATCGGTTGCCGCTACTGCATCACAGCCTGTCCGTACAGTGCGCGCACGTTTGACACCGGACGCTTTTATACCGAAAATGCACCAACAGCCGCGCTTGCCTATGTTGGCGGCGACAATGCGCGTGTCTACGAAGAAAGCCCGACCTACGACTACGGTCAAGCAAGGCCGCGCATCGATGACAAATCACCTATTGGCAATGCCCGCAAGTGCCACTTTTGCCTGCACAGAATTGAGAAAGGAATGCTGCCGGAATGTGTTGTGACTTGTATCGGCCGTGCGACGTTCTTCGGCGATGCCAACGATCCCCGGAGTTTGGTGGCAGAGCTGATTGGCAAGCCCAATGTCAACCACTTGAAAGAAGAGATGGGTACCAGACCAAAAGTTCACTATCTATTATGAACCTAGACGCTGACCTTTTCCAAAAAGGTTAGGAGCAGAAGGACAAAGAATCATGAAAACCCAAGAAAACTCCCGGAATAAATTTTTCTGGGGACTCACGATCTTAACGTTGCTGGTCGGGCTGGTTGGACTTTTTGACCGCCTTACTAATGGCCACGTCAACGCGAACTATGGCTCTTATGTGCCTTGGGGATTGTGGGTTGCCGGATATATTTACCTGATCGGACTCTCTGCCGGCGCATTCTTGATGTCGGCACTTGTGTACGTTTTTCGTATCAAAGCGTTCGAGAAAATCGGCAAGCTTGCTCTGCTGACCTCCCTCGCCACCCTGGTAGGCGCCATGCTCGCCATCTGGATGGACCTCGGTCACATGAGTCGCGTCTGGCGGTTGATCGCACAGACAAACTTTACGTCGGTCATGGGCTGGATGGCCTGGTTGTACGGTTTCTACTTCATTCTACTTCTGATTGAGTTCAGATTTGCGTTGCGAGCCGACCTGGTACAGAAAGCCGACACCAAAACGCCCAATGCTCTACTTTGCAAGCTCATCGGCTTCGACCCCAAGCGTCGCCAGGAATATTCTCACGAAAAAGACTTGAACGTTTTGAAAATTCTCGGCAGCATCGGCATTCCGCTCGCCATCGCCTTTCACGGCTCGGTTGGCGCCATCTTCGGTGCAGTCGGCGCCCGGCCTTACTGGAATTCAGGCCTGACCCCGATTATCTTCCTCGCCGGCGCATTGACTTCCGGCGCTGCACTGCTCGCTTTCGTTGTCGCGGTGTGGGGTGCTAACGGCACTAAGGAGGAAAATCAAAGGATCGTCAAACTGCTGGGCCGAATGGTGCTCGTTCTGCTCGCCGCCGATGTTCTGCTGGAATGGGCAGAACTCTCCATCGGTCTCTGGAGCTCCGTGCCGTACGAAAGCGAAAGTCTGAAACTGGTCTTGTTCGGAAATTTCTGGTGGGTGTTTTGGTTCGTGCATGTAGGCACGGGCATCGTCATCCCCGGCTTGCTTCTGGTATCACGGCCACGGACAATCACAGCAGTAGGGACTGCCGGAGCGCTGATCGCCATCAGCTTCATCTCAGTGCGACTGAACATCGTTATTCCAGCGTTGGCCGTGCCGGAGCTTGAGGGGTTGAAGCATGCTTTCACCGGAGTGGGGTTGACATTCGACTACTTTCCCAGCGTGATGGAGTGGTGCCTGTTCTTGTTTACCATCGGGATACCAGCGCTCATCTTCATGACCGGCAAATCGATACTACCGATCATTGACTCTGAGACGGGTTCAGGCTCGATCGTCGTAGTATCCGAAACGACCCAAAAACTGAAGGAGGCCTAAACATGAAAAGCGGAAATAACCAAACTGAGAATAGAGGCTTAAGCCGCCGCGAATTCTTCAAAACGACCGCGTTGCTGGGCGGGTCGGGCGTACTGACGCAAGCTCTTTCGAGCTGCAGCAAGGCGACTGAGGCCTACGCAGCGGCGGGAGAGTACCCGCTGGAAAATGCTGAAAACATCATCT
>JBHHWX010000558.1:0-3998 GCA_046756745.1 bacterium
CATGTCGGTGATCTTCTGAATGAATGGAGCGAGCACCTGGAAGGCTTCGGCGGCCGTGCCGGCGCAGGCGGCGGCACGATCAGGGAAGGTGAATGGGACGGGTTTGTGCAGTCGTTTGGCAAAGCCATATTGCGGCAGGCTGAAACAGCGGACGACCATCTTGTGCAAAGCATTGATGGCAAGCTTGGTCTGGGAGCGATGCCTATCGGTCTGGCCGAACGTCTGGCCCGTTTTGAGCCGTTCGGCAACGGCAACCCGGCCTGCACATGGCTTCTTGAAGATGTGCATATCGCCGATCGTCGCGATCTGAAGGGTGGCGTCGTGCGCCTCAAGCTAAGCGATGGCGCACGCTGGCTGGATGGCATTGTATTCGGCGCGGGTGCGCTCGATGCCGTCCTGCAGCGCGGGCAGGTTGTTTCCCTGATCGGTCAGCTGAAAAGAGACGACTGGCGCGGCAACGGTGCAGTGCAGTTCGTGGTTGAGGATGCGCTGACCTCGAATTAGGTATTTCGTTTGGCGAACTCTCATCGGATAAGCGGAAAAAATTCACCGGAACTCCGCTTGACCGCTATTTATATTATCAGGGGTTGGTCGACACCCGCATGTCCTGGAACAGGCGCTTATCCATTCGCGCAACAGCGCCACTGTCGTCGGGGCTGGTGTCATTTTCGGCCAGGACGAATACAACGAGGGTCCCGTCTTGCAACCATGCTGGCGATATTGGTGTAAAACGCATCATTTCGGTTCGGCTGGCGACCCGGTGAGACTGTAAATCCAACTGTGTAAATGCTTAACTCAGCAGAAACTGAGAAAGGAGAGCATTTATGAGTAAGGAGAAGCAACGGCCTCAACTGGAGGCATTGGCCAGGGAACTGGCCAAACACATCAAGACCGAGAAAGATTTATCGGACCTTAGCCGTGAACTGACAAAGATAACGGTTGAGGCAGCGCTTGGGGCGGAGATGGAGGATCATCTTGGCTATGGCCGCCATGAGCGCAGCGAGTCGGCTAACAGCCGCAACGGTTATTCCAGCAAGCGTTTGATTGGCGATCATGGAGAAGTGGAGATTGAAGTTCCACGGGACCGTCAATCGAGTTTTGAACCTCAACTGGTGGAAAAAGGCCAGAGCCGTCTGACGCATTTTGACGATCAGATATTGGCCCTGTATGCCAAGGGCATGAGCACACGGGATATTGTGGCAGCCTTTGAGGAAATGTACGGAGCCAGGGTGTCAGCCGGTCTGATATCCAAAGTCACCGAGGCAGTGCTGGAAAAGGTCATAGCCTGGCAGAACCGGCCTTTGGACGAGCTTTATCCGATCGTCTACCTGGACTGCATCATGGCCAAGGTCCGGCAGGACAAGCGGGTGATCAACAAGGCCATTTATATTGCCCTGGGCATCAATCTGGAGGGCGAGAAGGAAGTGCTGGGCCTGTGGCTTCAAGAGAACGAGGGCGCCAAGTTCTGGCTGTCCGTATTGACCGAGTTAAAGACACGCGGCGTAAAGGATATCTTCATTGCTTGCGTGGATGGTCTGACGGGGTTTCCAGATGCCATTAATGCGGTGTTTCCACAGACGAAGGTACAGTTATGCATCGTCCATATGGTGCGCAACTCGCTACGTTTTGTGAGCTGGAAGGATCGCAAAAAGGTGGCGGCTGACCTGCGTAAAATCTACCGGGCCGTCAGCGTGGAAGAAGCTGAACAGGAACTGGATGCCTTTGCCAATGGGTGGGACGGCAAATATCCCTCCATCAGCCAGATGTGGCGTCGGCATTGGGTCAATCTGATCACGCTGTTTGAATATCCGGACGAAATCCGGAAGGTCATTTACACCACCAATGCGATTGAATCGCTGAACAGCGTGATCCGCAAGGCCATCAAGAACCGCAAGGTCTTTCCCAGTGACAAGGCGGCCATGAAGGTGGTCTATCTGGCCATTGAGGCTGCATCGAAAAAATGGACTAAACCCATTCGTGACTGGAAAGCCGCGCTGAACCGTTTTATGATCGAGTTTCCGGACAGAATGCCGGAGAGATTCTGAGTTGGGAATTTACACAGAAGGATTTACAGGCTCGCTTTCGTTGGAACCACGTTGCCATGGGCTGTTGGGGTCGCAGAAGTAGACCTTGATATCGGTGGCCAATGTGAACCGCTTATGATCGGTCAGCTCCTTACCCCGATCCCAGGTTAGAGATTTGTAAAGCTCGTCCGGTAGTCGCTTACTGTGCTTGATCAGCGCATTGATCACTGTTTCCGTTTTCCTGTCTGCCACCTTCATCAGCATCACATAGCGGGTGTGACGCTCCACCAGCGTGGCGATATAACTATTCTTTGATCCTGCAATCAGATCGCCTTCCCAGTGTCCGGGCAACGCACGATCCTCAGCTGAAGCAGGCCTTTCCCGGATCGATACCATGTCCGGTATCTGGCCACGCTTATCCTCTCCTTTGGTTGAGTGAACAGACTTCCTGATCGCACGTTTGGAACGCAGATGTTGTTGTAACTCCTTCTTCAGTGCGCCTCTGGCCTGAATAAACAGCGTCTTGTAGATCGTCTCGTGCGACACCCGCATCTCCTCATCACCCGGATACTCTCGCCTCAACCAGCCTGCGATCTGCACCGGTGACCACTCCAGCTCCAGCTTGATAGAGACAGCATCTCTTAACTTAGGGTTAGATGCCAGCTTACACTCCTTCGGACGATGAGCTCGATCCCATGCTGACTGATCTGCTTTGCTCGCTCGGTATCGATCTGAACCACCGTTACGTTTCACCTCCCGACTGATCGTAGAAGGAGAACGATCCAGGCTACTCGCTATCAAGCGCATTGACTGGCCCAAGGCTAATCCTCTGGATATCTCCTCACGCTCGGAGAGTGTGAGTGCGGCTCCTGCTCTCTTCCTCGGCGCAGGCCTTATCCCGCCAGTCGGTGCCAGCTGAACGAAGATAGAAGACGATGGCCGATCAAAGGCCCGGCCAATCGCACGAAGCGACTCGCCGCGCTTCCAGCGATCCCATATCTCAGCCTTCTGCTCTTCACTGTATTTGATTCTCTTTCGGTAACTCATAGCAATCACTCCATCTGTTCATTTTAGATAAAGTGGTGCATCCACCCATTGAAACCACCGCCAAAGTCGGTCAGTCGAGAATTGGATAACGGTCTAATTGAGGGGCAGCGGCGAAGCCGATGTCCCTCTCGAATTTTTGGTTATGTTGCTTCATACTTCTCTAAAGTTTGCTTATTCATCAATTCGTTTCAAACGGTTCCATGTTGTTTCTTTTGCAATAGCTGGGCTTATCATGAGCACCATCCCCGCCGCCGTGCTTTTCGCCTGAAATACGAGAGACCCATCTTCAGCCATGTTAAATGTGTACTCGCTCCAGACTCGACCAACCCCAGCGGCTCCAGTTTGTTTATAGGAAGGAGGCTCTATGAAAAGACCATTTTTGGAACAATGTATTTTATTGTCTTTATTTGTATAAATTTGAGTGCCGACCAATATATTGTCTTCAAATGTTTGAATGCGAAACCATTTATCTCCGTCATTAGATAAGGTTACCTTGGTTGGTGTACGTGCAGGAGTATGATAACCAGCAAGGCTATTGAGAAAATTTAAAGCCCGTCTCGAATTAAAGTCCATAACTGGATGCGCCTCAACAAACCCATATTTTCCAGAAATATCTGGGCATGAATTTTTCTCAATAGCTTTTGGTTGTGGCCATGTATCAGGGTAGGGTTCAATATTTTTGTAAGTTGCGCATCCAGTCAAGATTGATATAAAAAGAAAAAGAAGCTTCTTGATTAAATCCATTACGTTCCTCCAAAAACATAACGACCGAAATCACCTGCCAGCCAAACAGTATGGCAACCGACTTTGAGCGTGGCAAAATGGTTGAATTAACTCAGGAAAACGCGCGTGCTCGCTGGTCAGGTGAATTGACTTGTTCAAGTAAGCCGCTACGCGGCAGAATAGGTTTCTCAAGTCCCTTTGTTT
>JBHHWX010000559.1:0-3986 GCA_046756745.1 bacterium
TTACAGTGGCTATAATATTGCCTTCAGTTCAGGCAGCGCTAACACCCAGTATCGGGTTTCAATGCAATATCTCGATGAAGAAGGCATTGTCTTGAATTCCGAACGGCAGCGGATCTCAGCCCGTTTGAATCTCGACCACAAAATGCTCGATGGAAAATTAAACTTGGCAGTGCGCATCAACCCTACGTTCATCAAGCGTGATAATACGCCGTATAACCAACAGGCGGGCTTCTTTGGTGGGGTGTTCACCAACGTCTACAAGATGAATCCTACCGACGCAGTTCGTTTAAGCGATGGGTCATTTTTTGAGTTTCCGAACACGGAAATCCGCAATCCGGTTGCCTTGCTCGAGGAAATCGATGATGAATCCAAGACCACGCGCATCTTTTCTAATGCAACTTTAGAATATGAATTCATGCCGGGATTAAGGGGCAAGGTAAACCTGGGATTGGATCGCTCCAGCAGCAACCGGTCTATTTATGAACCGAGGTCGTTACCCTATGCGGCAGTATTTGGCGGCAGAGCTGTTGTCCAAAATATCGACAGACAAGCCGTGCTGTTTGAGAGCACGCTGAATTATCGCTCGGATATCGGCGACGATCAAACACTGGAAGCCTGGGGAGTCTATTCTTTTCAGGAATTCGAAAATTCCGGATTCGGAGCCACTGCGCAAGACTTTGTCACCGACGCTTTTTCATTCAACAACCTCTCAGGGGCGGCTAATTTTACAACCCGGCCGTTTTCCTTCGCAGATGAGAACAGATTGATTTCTTTTCTTGGACGCGTCAATTACAGCTTGGCGGATGGAAAGTATCTGCTCAGCGCCGCGGTTCGCCGGGAGGGATCTTCCCGCTTTGGAGAAGGCAAGAAATGGGGTACCTTCCCCTCCGCGTCGGTCGGATGGCGCCTCTCAGAAGAATCGTTTATGCAAGATATTCAAAGCATAAGTGACTTGAAATTAAGGCTGAGCTATGGCATCACCGGAAACCAGGATATTGGAAATTATAAGTCCTTGGTTATCCTGGGCACCGGCGCCAACGCGGTTATCGACGATCAGACCTTGACGGGTGTTTCAGCGACCCAGTTAGCCAATCCCGATTTGCAATGGGAGGAAACCAGCCAATTGAATCTGGGGATCGATTTCGGGCTCTACAATAACAGAGTTTCCGGGTCTATCGATATTTATAGCAAAAAGACCACGGATTTATTGCTCGAGTTTGCCGTTCCGCAGCCGGCAGTGGTTTCGACCAGGCTGGATAATGCCGGAGAGGTGACAAACAAAGGGATTGAGATCGCGCTGAATACGGTGAATCTCTCCACAGAAAATTTGTTCTGGCGTACGAGCCTGAATTTTGCCAGTAACAGCAATGAGGTGGACAACCTGGGTGGACGGGATTTTATTGTCCACGCTGTTGTCAGCGGCGCCGGGTTAAGCGATGTGCAGGCACAGATTGTCCTGCCCGGTCAGCCATTAGGTACATTTTTTGGCCCTCGTTTTCTCGGATATGATGAGAATGGCATCGAAAGACTCTCAAGCGATCCTGGTGAACCGACCGCGAGCGAAGGCCCCCTTGGCGATGGCAGGTTTATTTTAGGCGACGCGCAACCGGACTTTACCTTCGGTATCTCGAATACCATAAATTACAAGAGATTCGACTTCCGAATCTTTTTCCAAGGTGTGATGGGAGTTGACATTTTGAATAATACGCGCATGGAATACCAGCGGCCTTCTAATGTCTTTAACGGTATTAATCTTTTTGCCGGGGCCAGAGATGATGTGGCAGCAGGAATGGATCCGGAGGCGACGACGCGCTATTCCGATCGATTTATAGAAGACGGATCCTTCATCCGCTTGCAGAATATCACCATTGGCTACACTTTGGACAATGATTGGGTGAGAAACTTACGGCTCAGAAACTTACGGTTTTTCCTGAGCGGCGACAACCTGTTTGTGCTCACCGACTACGATGGTTATGACCCGGAAGTTGACACTCTTGCAGGGTTTAATGGGGTGAACGCTATGGGAGTTGACTATACCAACTATCCCCGAGCCCGGACACTTAGTTTCGGTTTGAGTTTTGGGTTATAATTTAAAACGTTCTCAAGATGTTTCGTATCAAAAGTTTTATAAAATAAAGAGAGGCATGCTATGAAAAACCATAAACTTTGTTTTTTGATGCCGGTCTTGCTGATCTCCCTGCTCTTTTGGAGCTGCAGCAACCTGGACGAAAATCCCAGCAGCCAGGTGACGCCGGAGAACTTTTTTCAAACCGAAGGGGAACTGGTCGCTGCCGTGATCCCGGTCTATGCGAGTCTCAGAGACTTTAATTGGGATTGGCACCATTCGCAGGAAGTTCCCTCGGATGAAATAGTGGTACCCCAGCGCGGCGGCGACTGGGGTGACGGCGGAAACTGGCGGGTACTTCAGGAACATAAATGGACGCCCAACCACGTTCAGGTTAATGGCGTTTGGAATGGGGCCTACAGGGGTATAGCCAGAGCTAACGCCACCCTGGAAAACCTGCAACAGTCGCCGCAGAGTAGTACAGACCTCGTTCAAACGTTCATCGCGGAAGTGCGAGTTCTCAGGGCATTTTTTTACTGGTGGCTGGCTGATCTGTACGGCGGTGTGCCTGTCGTCACAGACGCGATCACGGATCCGGACAATCCCCCGAGTCAAAATACCCGGCAAGAAGTGTTTGATTTCATCGTAAAGGAAATTACTGAGGCGCTGCCGGGTCTCAAAGACTCCCATTCAAACAGCCGTGTAGATAAAGGGGCTGCCAATGCTCTGCTTGCCACAGTATACCTGAATGCCGAAGTCTTGACGGGATCGGCTAAGTGGAACGAGTGTGTGCAAGCCTGTGACGCCATCATTAATTCCGGACTGTATTCTCTGATGCCTAATTATAAGGACGTCTTCGCACTGGCCAATGAGGGAGCGGCCAACCCGGAGAATATTTTTGTGGTCGAGCATCGGGCAGAAGGCGGCGTCGGATTTAATTTCAATATGCGAACCTTGCATTACAACCAGTTGGCGACCTCCCCGTGGAATGGCTTTGCCGTGCTGGCCGATTTCTATAATAAATACGATCAGGACGATGACCGCTTCGACGTTATTTTGGTAGGACAACAGTTTGTATTATCCGGGCCGAACGCAGGCCAACCCGCAACCGATCGTCAGGGGAATCCACTCGTATTTACTGTGGAGACTCCTATCGTCGGCGCTACGGAAGCCAATGGTCCCCGCATCCTCAAGTGGGAAGTCGATCAGAATGCGAGTGGAGGAGATTCCGGAAATGACTACGCTTTTTTCCGTTACTCGCATATACTGCTGGCAAAAGCGGAAGCTTTGTTCATGCTCGGTAACAGCGGGGAAGCCCTGGCTCTGGTTAACCAGGTTCGAGCTCGCAGCTTTGAGCCGGATAAGCCGCTTGCAAGTATTGACCTCGATGCTATCTTGGATGAACGTGGCTTTGAGTTTTTATGGGAGGGTTTCCGCCGTCAAGATTTAATTCGACATGGTCGCTTCCTTGATGCTTGGACCTTAAAAGAGGCAAGCGATGGCGCGCACCGAAAACTCTTTCCTATCCCTCAGATTCAACTGGATGCAAATCCCAACTTAACACAGAATCCGGGATATTGATGTCAGTTTGGAGTTTGGTGTTCAAGCTCTGTTGGTGTTCAAGCTTTAGCTTGCTAAGCTTGTTTTACAAGACCACACACTGGTCCACAGCCTAAAGGCTGAACGCCAAGCTTTTTCTAATGATGTGTGAGCGGCCCCGACTGTTACGGTTCGGGGCCGCTCATTTTTTTTATAGAGCGAATCTAATCCCTCCTGGCACGACAGTCTTTTTTTGGCTCTAAAAGATAGAAAGACAAAATGATTGACGACAAAATAATTTCATTAACCTGAAGAATTCATGAAGTTACAATTTTGAGCCCTTTCCTTATGGGTTGTCATTTCGAGCAATACACTACTGCCG
>JBHHWX010000560.1:0-3981 GCA_046756745.1 bacterium
GCACACCTGTGCGCAAAGCAGTCAGCGGCTCAGGGTCTTCATTTTGAATGGAATAAATCACCGCCTGCTCGTAGTCGCCCTTGAAGGGCATTTGCCCGGAAATCATTTCATACAACACCACACCTAACGACCAGATGTCGGCACGCTGGTCGGTGTTTTCCCCGCGGGACTGCTCCGGGGACATGTAAGCAGCCGTACCCAAGGTCGTGCCTAATTGCGTCATCTTGCTGCGGTTGGCCAGTTTTGCCAGACCGAAGTCCATGATTTTGACCACGCCTTTGTCCGTAACCATGATATTGGCGCTCTTGATATCGCGGTGGATAATGCCTTTTTCGTGGGCGGCCTGCAGACCGGCAGCAATTTGGGTGGCGTAGTCGATGGCGTCGTCTATTTTCATGGGCGAGCCGCCGTTCGCCGCAATCATTTCTTGAAGGGATTTGCCTTCGATGAATTCCATGGCGATGAACATCTGCCCATCAGATTCGTCGATGGCGTAGATGTGGGCGATGTTCGGGTGGTTGAGCGAGGCCGCTGCTTTCGCCTCGCGTTTGAAGCGCTTCTTTTCCTCGTCGCCAATCGAGGTCAAGGATAGGAACTTCAACGCTACCGTGCGCTCGAGTTTGGTGTCCTCGGCTTTGTAGACTACGCCCATTCCGCCTTCGCCGAGCTTTTCGAGGATTTTGTAGTGAGATATAGTTTGGCCGATCATGATTTATTTATCCAAATTTCTCTGTTTCGAAACCGTTGAGTTAATCCCGTAGGGATGAAATGTTTATAGTAGCAAAGCGTTCCACCTACCGGGAACTCCGTAGGAGTGAAATGTAAACCCGCTATTAACCCTCATCTTCAATCCATTTGAAAAGATATTTTGCGTCGAATTCAATATTAAATTTTTTGAGCAGCTCCAGATATTCCTCTTTAAATGTCTTTTTAGCATGATGCTTTTCTTGATTCTTAATGTATTTCACAACCGCGTCGATTTGTGAATGGCCATATGAAAACGCACCAAAACCCTCCTGCCAATTGAATTTTCCCCGCACCCATTTTTTCTCGTTGATGAATGTCGATGAATTGTTCTTGATGTCGCGGACCAGGTCGGATAAAGCGATGCTCGGTTTCATACCTATAAAAATATGAATATGATCTGGCATGCTATTGATAGCGATTGACTTTTGTTTTTTATTGCGAATAATGCCGGTAATGTATTTGTGCAGTTCTTCTTTGTGTTCTTTGCGAATCAGGTTGTATCTCCCTTGCACGGCGAAGACGACTTGAATGTAAATTTGGGTGTATGTGTTTGCCGTTAGCATTCCTCCTTAAAAAAACTACATGTCACTCCTACGGAGTTTTCAAAATTCTATTGGACGTTTGGCTATAAACATTGCACTCCTAACGGAGTTGAAAAACTTGCGTTCGAGCCTAGTGTCTTCAGCTTTTTACCCCGTGGGATAACAGACATAATTGAATCTCCAAAACAATTTCGCATGACACTTGAATTGTACATCCTCCGAAAGTCGTGGCGTTTTATCCAACGGGGTAAAGACGACACCCATGCCGCCCTCGCCGAGCTTTTCAATGATTTTATAATGAGCAATTTTTTTTCCAATCATGGTTCAATCCCTCCCCACCGGCACCAGCCACTTCAGCTCTTCATCAAAATTCTGAATGACAAATATCGTCCGTTCCTGCGGACCAACATCCGGGGGCTGAATCATGATAAATCTGTCGCCGTCCGGATGAATATCGAACCGCCTGCGTGTCGGCAAAAAGTAATTTCCTTCAAAGATTTTCTTCGGAGCGCCCTTTGAGAACACATCCCCGGAAGTGACCTCCACAGAAAACATTCCATATCCCTGGAGCGCAAGCCGACGTCCAAAGTCGTGGTCTCTGTTCCGATAGAATATTTTTTTTCCATCCGGAGACCAGATAGGTTTGTCACTTCCGCCATTCGATATCTTCCATACCCCGCCTGCACTTTCAGGATAGGGTCTGACGTAAATCTCCGTAGTACCGGATTCGTTGGACATATAGGTTATCCATTTTCCATTCGGGGAGAACTGACAGTCTACCTCAAGAGCAGGCGTTGATAAATACGGCACTGCGCTGCTGTCCTCAAAAGAATAGATAAAGAGGTCCATACTAAACTCGCCATTGACCTGGGCAAACGCGATCGCATTACCGTCGGTGGACCAATCTCTTACAGTTATTGGCGTATTCAAAGAGGAAGTATAGATTTTCTGTGCTGTCCCGGTACCATCGATGTTCCTCACAAAGATGCTGTTAGAAGAATCCTCTGCCATGGTTGCATAGGCAATGGTTTTGCTATCAGGCGACCACACAAAACCAGACAAATCTACTAATGCGTCTCCTTTGTAAAATGTTAATTGGTTTAAAGCGCCGCCATGGATATCATACATCCAGATGTTTGCATCGTTTTGCTCTTTAATCACGAAAGCCGCATATTTTCCATTGGGAGAAAATCGTGCAAAACGATAATTCTTTTTTAGATCCATAAGTTCGGTTTGCTGGCCTGCGAGATCAACAATCAACAAACGCGATTCTTCAACTGATTCAGTCCCAGGCACATAGACTATTGTACCCTCACCGGATAATGCATAGCTCATACTGCCGTCGGTAACACTGGTTGATACGTTATCAAGAACAGGAGCCGGAACGCCTGCAATCCGGAGGTTTTCCACATCAAAGGGTACTCCCATCAATCGATTTGATCTCCCGTATAAAATATGTCCTGAATGTGAGTAAACAGCAGTGTATCCCTCTTCATCCAAAATTATCTGGTAATCGTCGTCTCCGAAACTGTATACCGCAAGACGGTATGTATTTAGTTCACTACCTATAGATCCTATCGTGAATAGCACTGTTTTACCGTCCGGCAACATATGGGGAAATAGATGCCGCTCGCCCGCACTTTTAGTCTTGGTTAAAGCCACTGCCTGACCACCTGACTCTGGTACACGTTTGAGCACATTACCATCTGCAAATACGACCGTGTTTTCTGGAGCCCATGTTGCGCTCTCATTATCGTAAGAAGAATGATAACCTGTTACCCTTAAGGGCTCCCCACCGTCTACCAAAACCCTATAGATCCCTTTTGAGGTCCAATCCAAATAACCAATCCACCGGCCATCAGGAGAGAAAAAAGGTGCTCTGGCATGATTCGTACCTTCAAGTTCAATTGTGCTGAAACTTCCAGCTCTCTTTATAAATAATCTGTTTCGGATACCATCGCCAGCAACATAAACGATATCCATTCCATCGGGCGATATAGCCATCCGGTTAAAACTACCAGAATACAAAGTTGAATTTTCCGGCACCTGGATTGCTAGCCTGTTGGGCCGCTTCGGATCGGGAAGAGGGGGACCGGGTTTCAAAATCCAGGTTAAAATGATCGTTGGTATGACCAGTGCCGCTGCTTTCAATAATGTCTTATAAGAATATTTAACCTCGACGCTTAATTTCTTTTCCCGCTGGATTGAGTCCCGAATACCGGATGATCGGATTTGTGAGGCGGTCGTTTTCGTTAGTTCTACATTTTTCAAATCGACCGGCAGCTCCATGATATTTTGGTACCGGTCTCGCGGATCCTTAGCCAGTAGCTTGTTCACGATCTCTTCGAGTTTCATGGGCACGCCGGTGCGCACGGCCGTCAGCGGCTCGGGGTCTTCATGTTGAATGGAATAAATCACCGCCTGTTCGTAGTCCCCTTTGAACGGCATTTGCCCGGAGACCATTTCATACAAAACCACACCCAGCGACCAGATGTCGGAGCGGTGGTCGACCTTCTCTCCTTGCGCCTGCTCCGGGGACATATAGGCAATCGTACCCAACGTCGTGCCGAGTTGGGTCATTTTGCTGCGGTTGGTCAGTTTCGCCAGGCCGAAGTCCATGATTTTCACCTGGCCTTCGTCCGTGACCATGATGTTGGCGGATTTGATATCCCGGTGGGTGATGCCTTTTTCA
>JBHHWX010000561.1:0-3947 GCA_046756745.1 bacterium
GGAAATAATTTATCATTTGCATAATTTCGAGATTCTGATTAATTCCGCGAAAAACGACACATCCCCTCCCTAATAAAAATTTTGTCTTCGTTAATTGTCATTTCGTGGCGAGCCGAAGGATGATATTGTTGAAATAGTACCACTCGTACTCCTCCTCCTCGCTTTTTAAAGACTCCAAGAGCGAGTAAGAGTAAAAGTAAGAGTCCGATTTCGCTTTCTCGACATTTTATCCTTGAATAGTATGCAACAATTTCACATATTCCGGAAAAGCCTTGCCTGAAAAGGGATTTATATGATTAAGCCTGAATTTATTCATTGTGCAAAACTTGACCTCAAATTTTGTTAAAAATACAAAGTTTTTGACGGTAAATAGAATAAATAAATCGCAAATTCAGGAGATTAAAAATTGGGAAAGATAACAGAAAAAGTCATACTTAAAAATTATATAGATATTGCAAAAGTTTCTGAAGGTTTACTACAAGAGGACGCAATACGAAAGGTAGAAGTGGAAGCAGTAGTAGATACAGGAGCTGCATTTTTATGTTTGCCTCCAAAGGTTATTGAGAACCTTGGTTTAATCTATTCACATTCGAGAAGAATTATCACAGCCAATGGTGAGGTGAGTAGACGCATTTTTTCTGGAGCGACAATTAATATTCAAGGACGAGAGACTCAAATGTCAGTAATGGAAAATGATGAAACTACCCCAGCGTTAATTGGTTATTTGGTGCTAGAAGATTTAGACCTCGTTCCTAACACAAAATCTCAAAAATTGATACCGAATCCTGAACATGATGGAAAGTGGATTACCGATTTATTGTAGCAAACTTTGTAAAAAAAGTTCTGCTGTCATAGTCCCTGCAATCTTTAAGCGGGGAGAATGCCGGAATGACATAACTGATTTAATTAATTAGATTTCCTAAAACACAACTCACCAATTGGAGTGACACCTAACCGGGATATAATATGGATGCGATAGTCTTGGCAGGAGGCCTCGGTAAGCGACTACGTGGCGTAGTGACTGACCAACCAAAGCCCATGGCGATGGTCAATAACCAACCGTTCTTAAATTACGTACTCAACTTTCTAATAAACAACGGCGTGCATAGAGCGATTCTGGCTACCGGCTATTTGCACCACAAGATCGAAGAATATTACCACCGGACTTATAAAGACTTGGAAATCGTTTACTCGATCGAAGAAGAGCCGCTTGGCACTGGCGGCGCCATTAAACAAGCTTTTTCGCAAGTCCGCTCCGAACATCTCCTCATTATCAACGGCGATACTTTTTTTGAAGTCTCCGTTGACGATCTGAAAAAAAGCCATCTTGAAAAAGAAGCCGGAATGACGATCGCTTTAAAACCCATGCACAACATAGCAAGGTATGGAAGCGTCGAATTTGAAGGCACACGTATTCTACGCTTTGAAGAAAAACAAAAAAAGGATTTCGGATATATCAATGCCGGGGTTTATTTCGCGAATCGTGATTTGTTCGATGCCTTTGACCTGCCCGATAAATTCTCTTTTGAGGAGGATTTCTTAAAAAAATACCCAGAACGGTTGTGTATGCATGCCTTCGTGACCGATGGTTATTTTATCGATATCGGCATTCCGGAAGATTTTCAAAAAGCGCAAACGGAAATGATGGCATATTCATAATGTCGTTTAAATCTTTTGTTTTTGTACAAGAGGATTGAATGGGCTTTATTATAAATGGTTTGTAGCGGAGTATTGGATTGTTGGATCGGTGGATCACTGGATTGTTGTTCAATTCTATTCGGAAGTGTTTATGATCCAACAATCCATTGATCCAATAATCCAGCTCCCAAGAACTCGACCGCTCAATTTATCATTCTGAATAAGCAATTGAAACTCTCGCAGCTTCAGCGCTATAAGAACAAAGCTTTGCTGCTCGACCGCGATGGCGTCATTAATCTTGACAAACATCACGTACACAAAATCGAGGATTTCGAATTCATCGATGGGATTTTCGAAAGCTGCCGTTATTTTGCTGAGCACGATTTCATCATCATTGTCATCACCAATCAAGCTGGAATTGGCAGAGGCCTTTACTCTGTAGAGGATTTTTTCAAATTGGACAAATGGATGGTTCAGCAATTTAAGATAAACCAGGTGGAAATAGCTAAGACCTATCACTGTCCCAATCATCCAACTGCGGGTATGGGGGAGTACCTGGGAGATTCTTTTTATAGGAAGCCCAATCCGGGGATGATTTTCAAAGCCCAGCACGATTTTGATTTAAATCTAAAAGACTCTATTTTAGTCGGCGACAAAGAATCAGATATCGAGGCGGGCGTTCGCGCCGGGGTTGGTACGAAAGTACTCGTTAAAAGCGGATACCCGATTGAAGGGGCAACTAAGGCTGACCTTACCATCGATTCAATTAAAGATCTGCCAAGCGCTCTGCGATTGCTATGAAAATCGTGATCATCTCTCCCGCTTATCCTCTGAGGGGCGGCATAGCGCATCATACCGCAAGTCTATACAAAAAACTTTGCGAGCGAAATTACGAAGTTTACGTCCTCACTTTCAAGCGGCAATACCCAAAGATTTTTTTCCCCGGTAAAACCCAATTAGAAAATAGTAACGACAAGTCCATTAAAATAGATACCGAGCCCATCATCGATTCCATCAGCCCATTAAGTTGGTGGAGAGCCAGTCGCCGGGTCAAAAGTCTGAGTCCGGAATTGGTGCTGATCATGTACTCGATGCCGTTTTTCGCGCCATGTTTTGGGACGATTTGCCGGCTTGTAAAAAAAAAGAGCCATTCCAAAGTTCTCTTCTTATGTCACAATATCATTCCTCACGAACGCCGAATAGGGGATATCGCCTTGTCGCGTTTTGCCTTTAAACGCGCCGATTATTTCATCGTACAGTCGGAGGTCGTGCGTCAAGAACTTTTGAAACTTTATCCAAATGCAAAGCATGAGCTTGTGGCACACCCGGTTTATGACATATTCGGACAACCGGTCGAAAAAAGCCACGCTAAAAAAGAGCTTGATTTAAAGGCGAGCAGGGTTTTGCTGTTTTTCGGCTATGTGAGAGCCTATAAAGGTTTGGATTTGCTCTTACAGGCGATGCCGGCTATTCTCAAAAAAATCGATCTAAAACTCTTGATTGTAGGCGAGTTTTATGAAGAGGAGTTTGAGTTTAGAAAAATGATTGCGGAAATGAAAATAGATGCACGCGTTGAAATTTATCCCGACTTTGTACCTAGCGAGCAGGTAAACGTGTTTTTTGCTGCTTCAGATGTTGTGGTTCTGCCTTACAAATCCGCGACCCAAAGTGGCATCGTGCAGTTGGCTTATCATTTTAACAAACCGTGCATTGTTACGGATGTCGGCGGATTAGCCGAGGTGGTGATTCATGAGAAAACCGGTTTTGTGGTTCCGCCAAATAACCCGAGGGAGCTCGCTGCCGCTGTCATTCGTTATTATGCCAAAGATAAGGAGCAAGAGTTTTCTGAGAATATCACGGTTGAAAAGAAAAAGTATTCCTGGGATAATATGGTTGATGCAATTGAAGCATTATTCCTTCGTGGAATGAGAGTTTAATTCCTTTGCTTTGACAACGGGAATCACTACGAAGTCAATACGAGGAACTTCAGCAAGAATTGAGAGAATATCAAGAATTGAAGAGCGGCAAACGTAAAGTGAGCGAAATCAGCTCATTTGAGCAACTACCCGTCGCCCTAATACAAGCACGCATAGCAAGAGGACTCACACAAAAGGAGCTGGCCCGAAAACTGGGACTTAAAGAACAGCAGATACAACGCTATGAAGCAAGCGGCTTCGCCACCGCTTAGGCCTTGGTCGGTTGAACCAAATCGTGACTGTGTTGAATGTCAAGATAGGTAGCAAGGTTGATTTGAACAACGCAGGTCCCTCGAAAAGAGAGGTATATTTGTCTTGATTTTTCCAACGGAG
>JBHHWX010000562.1:0-3931 GCA_046756745.1 bacterium
ACACAAGTCACATTCCACTGACTTCGACACATTCCGTTAAGTCCAATCCGTTCCGTTAAATCCGTGTCATCCGCTTATGAATAAAAGTTTGGAGGAACAAAATGGCGAATTTGAGTTTTCTTGACGACGAGCTCAATCAACTCAAAGAACAAGGACTTTTGATCAACATCCGTACGATCGGCACCGCGCAAGGCGCTTGGATCGAAGTCGATGGCAAAAAAGTCTTGAACATGTGTGCGAACAACTATCTCGGTTTTGCGAATCATCCCGATTTGAAGAAAGCCGCTCAGGAAGCTATCGAAACCTACGGCGTGGGCCCGGCGGCGGTGCGCACAATTGCGGGCACCATGTCGCTGCATAATGAGCTGGAAAAAAAACTCGCGCAATTCAAAAATGTGGAGGCAGCCATCTCGTTTCAGTCCGGATTTAATGCGAACACCGCGACCGTCCCGGCGCTGATGGCTGCGGAGGACGTCATATTTTCCGACGAGCTCAACCACGCCAGCATTATCGACGCCTGCCGGCTTTCGAAAGCGAAAAGTGTGCGTTATGCCCACTGCAACCCCGGCTCTCTCGAGCAACAGCTCAAACAGTATCGGGACGCCCGGCGCAAATTGATCGTGACGGACGGCGTTTTCAGCATGGATGGCGACATCGCGCCGTTGCCTGAGATCGTGGAAGTAGCGCAAAAATACGACGCTCTGGTGATGGTGGACGACGCCCATGGAGAGGGAGTGCTGGGCAACGCCGGCCGCGGTATTGCCGACCATTTCGGGTTACACGGGGTGGTCGATATTGAAGTCGGAACCATGTCGAAAGCTTTTGGCGTGGTCGGCGGATACGTTTCCGGGAAAAAGAAGATCGTCGATTTTCTGCGCCAAAGAGCCCGGCCGTTCCTGTTTTCCAGCGCGGTCCCGCCGGCGGATGTGGCGGCATGTACAAAAGCCGTCGATATTTTGACCGCGTCGGGCGATTTAGTCGAAAAGCTGTGGGAAAATACCAAATACTTTCAATCCAAACTCAAGGAGTTGGGATTCGACCTCGGCGTGACGGTAACCCCCATCACACCGGTGATGATCGGCGATGCACAGAAGGCGCAAGACTTCAGCCGCGCCCTTTTTGAGAATGGCATTTTCGGAATGGCGATTAGCTTTCCCACAGTCGCAAAAGGAAAAGACCGCATCCGGCTGATGAATTCAGCGTCCCACTCGCAAGATGATCTTGATTTTGCGGTTGAAGTGTTGCAACAAGCCGGTAAAGAATTGAGGTTAATCTAATGCGTTCAATGCGTTCCATTCATCTGCCCCTAGAACCATTTGGACTTCCTGTTGGGTCATCACAGTGGGTAAGTCCGGCCGACGTTTTGCTTTTAATAGGAGCAAGAGTTTTATCTATGGACATATCGAGTACCTCGCGGTACAAAAATGCCACGGCATTGAGCGTTTGTCTTTGCGTTAGTGTGGGATTTAAATTATGAAAGAAATTAATATACAACCAATTGGATTTGTGTCTTCTCCCGTTACCGAGCGTAGGGATGAATAATTGGGGTGCAATAATTTCACGAATCGTTTTAAAATCAGAATACTTAGGGGCATTATCAGGTATAGAAGATTTTTCACATGCAATTATTGTTACATTTCTTAACCATGCTGAATACGACTCATCAAAACATTTACAAAGGCGACCCAAAGGTTCCTGAATGGGTAGATAGATTAATGGAAGGGTATTTCTAAAGAATCACATGTCCGAGAAGACTCAAAGTCAATTTCATCCGCTATGCAGGGAGAGCGAAGATTTTGCCAAGAGTCATCGTAGAGTGAATGATATTACTCAGTTGTGTTGCTTGAAAAGATTATTGTGAGGAATTTGCGGTTTCCTTTTGTCGATTTATTTGTTATCTTTCCTTGGCTCAGGACAGACAATAATACATTAAAACTTGTTTCTCAATAAACCATAATTCTTACGGTAATTGTAAGTAATTTAATCTTAGAAAGGAGCTCAAATGGCAACATACGAATGTTCAAAATGTGGCATGGGTGTTAACGCGACTTGCGCTAAATGTGACGCCCCTCTTGTTGATGATATTTTGAAATTGGACGATGGAGCAGAAGTGCAAATTTCAAAATGTCCAAATGGTCATGGTAAGATCAAATCTCCCATGTGTTGTGGTGAGGACATGAGCTGTAAGGTAAGCTAATTTCTAACGATTCAAAACATCCCCCAAAGCCTGTTCGCAGGCGTTGGGGGTAGTAGCAAGCAACAATTAATAATACAATTAAAATTAAACAATCTCTTCCGTCAAGCCAACTGCTCGCTTGTTTAGATTATGCTCGAGATCTCTCGGAATTTGAGGTTGCTGCTTAATGAGTTTGAGGTTTTTTGCAGACCAATCCACCAGTTAGCTGGCATTGTTCGCGACGTACGTGTAAGGTCTCAAAGAAGGATAATCTGTTCGCACGAGGTTCTATGACCAACCACTTCCCAATCACTGGATAAGAATACCTGGCACCCAAAAAAAGGCCGATACCCAAATCTGAGCACCGGCCTTAGAAGTCGACAAAAATTTCTCATTGCATGAGATTTTCAGCACAACTTAGAACGAATAGCGAATCCCCAACTGCATTTGCCACCGTGATGAGAAATCCGCTGTACTAAAGGAATCCTCTTGGGTAATGACGCCATCGCCATTGCTGTCGCGGGGATCCAAAGTGACAATCGGTTTGCCCTGGGCATCGTAGCCACCTCTAATGTCGAGAAAATTGTCCGCATTGAAGCGGACGAACTGAACCTTTCCCCAATCGTTATTCAACAAATTGAGGACGTTCCGGACGTCGAGGGTAAGCTCGAAATTCTGACCGCGAAGGGACGGGATCTTTTGCGCGATGCGCAAATCCAAACGGTTTTGCCAGGGTTCGCGGGCGGAGTTACGCGGGAAAATCTTGCCGCGGGCGTCTTGCAACGCGTCACTTGAATTGATGAAGGTCTCGATTTTTGCCCACTCTTCGTCGCTCACCTGATCGGAAACATCACTCCGGCTGGCGGGGACAAAAACCAGATCATTGTCACCAAATGACTGATCGCCGTTGGCATTGTTATCATACATATAGCTAAAGCCGTTTCCTGACCGACCTTCGTAGAACAGTGAGATCGTGGTGCCAAGCCCTCTGCCATAGCTAAAATGATAAGAGAGATCACCGACGATACGGTGCCGCACTTCAAAGTCGGAAGTAGAGGCTTTCTCACCATTCGGGTCGTTGGTTTCATTAAACTGCCAGTTCGAAATGGCTCGGCTGGAGCGGCCGCTGTTGATGTCCTCTGACTCACCAAATGTGTAAGCCAAGCTGCCAAACAATCCCGGCAGCGGACCGCGGTTGAGCTGCTTTTGAAGGCGGGCCGTGAAAAATAATTGGTGACCTTCGCTTGTATTGTCAAGCAAAATGACCGAGTTAAAATCCCTGCTCACGCGATCACCGCCGTAATCAGGTCTGCCATCGTGCACATTTGTGCCGGTTGGCGCACCTGGATTATTGGGGTCACCCTGGTTGAGGTTTCTGAAAAACACCTCACTGATATTTTTTGAGTACAGAACCTCGAGCGTACCGATCAAACCGTGTGGCAGTTGCCGGTCAATCGCCAGGTTGGTGCGGAAAACCTGAGGTAGTTTGAAATCCTTGTCGAGAAGCACGATATCGGAAGTCGGGACGTCGCCCTGTATATTCGGTTGATTATTCGGATCTGCCGAGGCTGCAGGTACAGTTTGTCCTCTAAACGTCGCCACATCGACCCGGGCAAAATCCACGCCGGTGTTGCTGTATGCGTTGGACAGCCAGACCGCCGGAGGCAAACCGGCGAACAACCCGCCGCCGCCGCGAATCTGGGTGGTGCGGTCTTCGGACAGATCATAGTTGAAGCCAAAACGCGGGGACCAGAG
>JBHHWX010000563.1:0-3907 GCA_046756745.1 bacterium
TTTGAAAAAAACGCCTAAGCCCTGGGATGGGCTTGCTTGTATACTTTTTTTAACCTTTCTGCAGTTAAATGGGTATAAATTTGTGTTGTTGAAAGACTCGAATGCCCAAGCATTTCTTTCACAGCTAAAAGTCCCGCCCCCTCATCAAGTAAATGAGTGGCAAATGAGTGCCTGAGCATATGGGGATATGCTTGTTGATTTTCAGAGGCCGCCAGTAAATATTTCTTAACAATCATTTGCACTTTTCGTGGAGAAATTCTTACGCCCTTTATGGTCACAAAAAAAGCATTTGTTGACCGTGAACAAGCCAGGAGGCGCTCAGCACGCGCTTTTAGGTATTCCTTTAATACTGTTCTTATTTGTCTCCCCAGGGGCACTAAGCGTTGCTTTGAGCCCTTGCCTGTCACTTTTATCACTTCCTCGGCAAAATCGACATCCTGTAGATTGAGATCAACCAATTCACGGAGACGAACCCCAGTAGAATACAAGAATTCGATGAGCGCCCAAGCGCAAACGCCTTCGAAGTGACTCTTATCAATACGTTTGGACGCTTGTTGAATGGATCGATAGGTGAATATTGCCGGCAATCTTTTTTCTTTTTTCAAAAAAAACAACGTTTGGGAGGGATCCGTTTCGATAACTTCCTGAAGACATAAATACTTGAAAAATGCCCGGAAGCAAGCAAGTTTGCGATTGATAGTCGATGCTTTCATCCCCCCTTTCGATAACAGAGCTAAAAATGATCGCAGAGAATTCTTATTGATGGATTCAAAATCGCTTTCTTCTAAGAATTGCAGAAATTGATTTAGGTCGGTCTTATATGCTTGTAGAGTGAATGGTGAAGCGTTTCTTTCTAACTGTAAATGTTGTATAAAGATGTCGATGTAATGTTCGAGAAGTCTAACCGTAAGCAACTTCACGGCGGGATTCCTTATCTTGTTCTTGCATTTCCGCCTTACAAGCCGGACAATAGAGGTATTCGCCCTTCGCTTGTGTCGTGCGTTTTTCCAAATAAGGATTACGACAATTATTGCATGTTATCGCAACCGGCTTATGCCAGGTGGCAAAATCACATTTCGGATACCGGCTGCATCCATAAAAAGTTCGCCCACGACGTGACCGCTTTTCAACGAGGACGCCTGTACACCCATCTTTTGCACAATTTACGCCAATAGAAAATGGCTGAGTATTTTTACATTCCGGATAGCCGGAACACGCCAAAAACCGGCCAAAACGACCGTGCTTGATGACCATGTTTTTTCCACATTTCTCACAACTCTCCTCAATTTTCTCCGGTTCTTCCAAAGGGCGTGTATATTTACAATCAGGATAGCCGGTACAAGCCATGAATTTACCGTTTCGTCCCCACCTAATGATGAGCTCATTACTGCACTTCGGACACGTCTCTTTGGTTTCCTCGAGCAAAGAATCCTTGATTTCACTTTGCCGTGAATTAACGGCGTCAAGAGCATCCTTGAATGGAAGATAAAAGTTGCGCGCAACGTCCAAAAACCGTTTCTTCCCAGACTCAATTGCATCGAGATTCTCTTCCATACGTGCTGTAAAAGTCACATTAAAAAGCTCGGGGAAATTTTGGATTAATATTTTATTGACGGTACGGCCTAATTCAGAGGGCACCAATTGGCGTTGATTCTTTTCAACATATTTTCGGCCTAATAGGGTACTAATAATCATGGCGTAAGTACTCGGGCGGCCAATTCCTAATGTATCAAGCTCTTTTATCAAGCTGCTCTCTGAGTAACGGGCAGGAGGTTTGGTGAAGTGCTGTTTTGGCAAGAGTTCATGTAACTTTAAGATTTCGCCCACCTGAAGATTATTGGGGACTCTCATTTCATCATCGTCTTCCAGTACTTTTTTTTCGTCCTTGGCATCTTCATAAACTTGTAGAAATCCTCGAAAAAGGACAATGCTGCCAGTCGTCCGAAATAAATAGGATTCACCAGCAGAGATATCGATTGTCGTCTGCTGAAATTTCGCGGACTCCATCTGAGAGGCTAAAAAACGATTCCATATCAGCTCATAAAGCTTAAACTGCTCCGATGTCAGATATTTCTTAATTTTTTTGGGGTTGCGTTGTAAGGAAGCCGGGCGAATAGCTTCATGAGCATCTTGTGCTCCGGATTTCACTTTAAACTTCCGCGCCCCTTTTGGCAGATATTCGCCGCCATAGTTTACTAAAATAAATTCTCTTACAGCCTGCAACGCTTCGCCTGCAACGCGAGTGGAATCGGTTCTCATATAGGTGATCAATCCGACGCTGCCCTCATTTCCAAGTTCAACACCTTCGTAGAGCTGTTGGGCAATCATCATGATCTTTTTTGAGGTATATCCGAGTCGGTTTGCCGCAGCCTGTTGCAAGGTGCTCGTGGTAAAAGGAGGCGCTGGATTTCGCGTCACCTCCTTTTTCTTAATATTTTCTACCTTAAAAGCCTGGCGTTTAATATTCGCGAGAATATCGTGTGTCGTTTTTTCATCGGGAAGTTTCGGCGCCTTATTATCGATTTTAACTAATTTAGATAGAAAAAGCTGGGGTTTTTCGCCTTCAAGCTTCGCGGTGATTGTCCAATACTCTTCGGAAACAAAACTTTCAATATCATCTTCGCGTTCGCAAATTAATCGCAAAGCGACTGACTGGACACGCCCGGCGCTGAGGCCTCTATATACAGTACGCCAAAGTATCGGGCTCACTTGATAACCAACAAGCCGATCGACAACGCGTCGCGCTTTCTGAGCTTCAACTTTGTTGATGTCAATTTTGGTAGGATTTTCTAATGCCGCTTTAACCGCTTTCTCTGTAATTTCGTTAAATAAAACACGGAAAATGCGGCTATTGTTGGATTTCATCTCTTCAGCGAGATGAAAAGCGATGGCTTCCCCTTCACGATCGGGATCGGTGGCAATATAGATCTTCTCAGAAGATAAAGCGGTTTTTTTTAGCTTACCGAGCACTTTACCTTTGCCGCGAATGGTGATGTATTCAGGTTCAAAGCTATCCTCTAAATCAACGCCTAAACGTTGCTTTGGCAAGTCTTTGACATGTCCTACTGAAGAAAGAATTTGATAATTCTTTCCTAAAAACTTACTAATTGTTTTCGTTTTTGTAACTGACTCGACGATGACTAACGACTTTGGCATGCACAATCCCTTTATACTACTCTTTTATCAGTATTCGTTCGTTGACTCAAATATCATCATGTTATTGAACTCCGGCGTGTTCGTCGAAAAAAAGGTAAGAGCCTTCTCCTAACCCTTCATAATAATTGAGCAGAGAAGCCGCAATGGATTTAATATCCTCAACCGTCACTTTCATTGTCCCTAACATCATCGCCCGTTCCAGTATCTGCTCTACGTCATGCTCATCGATAATACCTAACTCCTTCAATTGAATGATGTAGCCGTAAGCTTGCGTCGAGATGACCGAGCTTTCAATTTCATGGAGTAATCGAAACGAATTTTTCGAAGCAGAATCTTGATCTTGTACTAATTCTTCGGATTCATTTCTGAGTCGGCTTAGCAGCCAAGAAAACGCAGAACTGATTTCACCTTCCGTATACCCTTGTTTAATGAGGTCTTTCGAGAGCAATTCAAGTTTTTGCGAACCCTGGCTGTCATTGCGGATTTCATTCATAATCAGAATTAAAATTTCTACGACCCGCTCGTTCATGGTTTTCTCCTCTAAGTATTATCCTCATTTTCCCTTCGAACCTGAATTTAATGTAGAAAAATATCTTGCAAAAGCAAGTAATAATCTGGTAATTTTTTTCCCTCGACTTTAAATTATTGTAAAATCGAGGGTGGGTATGGATATAATAACTAAACCAGGGCTTACTCAGTGTCTGAACGAAAACTCGTTCAGAGCTGTCATTCCGGCAATTTTTTATGCCGG
>JBHHWX010000564.1:0-3899 GCA_046756745.1 bacterium
TTGTTTTTACAAAGCGTCAAACGCACCCGGGGACGGGTGCTTGAGCATTTTAAAGGGTTTTCGTTCAGACACTAAATAGGCTAAAGAGACATTACACCCTGTTCAAAAAATCAGTGGACATGAAAGCAATAGAAAAATCAAAGAATCTTCCAGTTGTTTCTAAGGATAAAATAAGTAGGAATGATCCTTGTCCCTGCGGGAGTGGTAAGAAATACAAGAAATGCTGCCTGCAAAAAGATGAAAAAATATCCTTAAAGAACATATTTAAGAGCTACAATCAAATGACTGCTGAATTTGATGAAACCCTCGATGAAAGAACCGTTGGTGAAATAGCTCATGATAATATCGTTTTGAGTGAGCTAAGAAAAGGAAGTAGTATTAAAAAAGCACTGGACGCCGCAGCCGAAAAATATCCTGAAGAAGCATTACAGTACGATGATGAGAATATCGACGATATCCGTATCCATTATGACTATCTTCTCAATCATGAAATCATTAAGGAATAGGATGGCACAACTTTCAAATTAAGTCATATCAATCAGCTAACAATGTATGCAGCCGGCAGCGGGGCGCTTACTTCTTGGAACGTTTTGAGCTTCTCGAAAGTCTTTTTTTATTAGCAAGTTAAGTTAAGTGCAATGAAATCCTGTTGCGGCTGAAACTCGCGATATGTCCTGTGCCGGATGGATAGAGGTTTCTTTTTGCAGTGCGGACTTGAACTCAATTGGCAACATTCTCTCAAATGACGAGTCGGAGATAAAATAACGGATTGATGCGTGTAAACAGACTCATCGACAACCTCCTCAGCCAGGACAAACGCGCCTTGGCAAAAGCCATCACCTTGGTTGAAAACGAGGATGACTCTGCAACCGAGGTGCTCGACTCGCTTTACCAGAAATTGGGACATGCCTATCGCATCGGGGTAACCGGCCCGCCGGGGGCGGGAAAAAGCACCCTGGTGGAACAGCTTACGAAACGGTTCCGCAAACAGGACAAAACCGTCGGTATTGTCGCTGTTGATCCGACGAGTCCTTTCACCGGCGGGGCGCTGTTGGGCGACCGGGTGCGCATGAGCGAGGTCGCTTTAGACCCGGGCGTGTTCATCCGTAGTATGGCGACGCGCGGCAGTCTCGGCGGTTTATCGAAGAAAACCGAGGACGTGGCTGATATTTTTGATGCCTTCGGAAAGGATATCGTGATTTTAGAAACGGTCGGGGTCGGCCAGTCGGAATTGGAGATCGCGCAAGCAGCGGACACGACGGTTGTCGTACTTGTACCGGAATCCGGAGACTCGATACAAGCGATGAAAGCTGGCTTGATGGAAATCGCCGATTTATTTGTCGTGAACAAGGCAGACCGGGAAGGCGCGGATCACGCCGTGATGGAAATTCAGTCGATGCTGCAGTTAGGCTGTAAGGAAAAACAGCCTGTTGTATTACAAGCTATAGCAAGTCAGGGCGGGGGGGTCGATGAAATTATCGCAGAAATTCAGAAACATCGAGATTTTTTGAGCGATAATTTGTTACTAGAGAAGAAGCGAAAAGCGCGGATTCTGAAAAAGGTGAAATCCATCGTGCGCCTCCGCTTTGAAAAAGCCTTTTGGGATGAGAAGACGTATGAAATGATCAATCAGTATCTTGAAAATATTGGGGATTCAAAACTCTCTCCTCACAAGATCGCCGATGGATTGATCGATAGTTTTAAGAAAAAACTGGAGAACACAAATGACGCGTGAACAGATTGAAATTGTCGTGACCGCTAGAAAAGAGTGGGAAAAAAGTCTGGCAAGCTCGAAAAACCAAAATGGGAAATTTATGACCGTGTCGAGCGAACCGGTGGAAATCTTAAACACACCCGACGATGTGCAGGACATGGACTTTATGCAAGACATAGGTTTCCCCGGCGAATTTCCGTATACTCGTGGAGTGCATCGTGATATGTATCGCGGCCGCTTATGGACCATGCGCCAGTTTGCCGGGTTCGGCAAAGCGAAAGATACGAACGAGCGTTTCAAGTATTTACTGGAGCATGGCCAGGACGGGCTGTCCGTTGCTTTTGATTTACCGACTTTGATGGGGGTGGATTCCGACGACCCGAAAAGTTTAGGCGAAGTCGGAGTCTGTGGGGTCGCTATCGATTCCTTGGCAGATATGGAGACCCTCTTCGACGGCATCCCATTAGACAAGATCAGTACTTCGATGACGATTAATTCGCCGGCTGCGATTTTGCTGGCGTTTTATATTTGTGTGGCGGAAAAACAAGGCGTCTCTCAGGAGAAACTGCGCGGCACTTTGCAGAACGATATTTTGAAGGAATATATCGCTCAAAAAGAGTTTATCTTTCCGCCGGCGCCGTCGATGCGAATCTTTGTGGATTCGGTTGAATATTGCACCCGCCACGTCCCCATGTGGAATACGATTTCGATCAGCGGCTATCATATCCGCGAAGCGGGTTCCACAGCCGTTCAGGAGCTGGCTTTTACGCTTGCAGACGGGTTTGCCTATGTCGAGGCTTGTATGGAAAGAGGTTTGGATATCGATGATTTCGCGCCGCGTTTTTCGTATTTTTTTAATTCCCACATGGATTTTTTTGAAGAGATCGCGAAGTACCGTGCGGCCCGGAGAATTTTTGCCAAACGGATGCGCGACAAATACGGGGCAAAAAGTGAGCGTTCTTGGAAACTGCGATTCCATACGCAGACAGCCGGGTGCTCTTTAACCGGCCAGCAGCCGGAAAACAATATTATGCGCACGGCTTTCGAGGCTCTGGCCGCAGTACTGGGCGGCACACAGTCCCTGCACACCAATTCGCTCGATGAAACCTGGGCTTTGCCATCGGAATGGGCGGCTAAAATTGCCTTGCGGACTCAGCAAATCATCGCCCATGAAACGGGTGTGGCCAATACCATCGATCCGCTCGCCGGCTCCTATTTCATAGAAGCGCTGACCAATAAAATGGAAAGGGACACAGAAGAGTATTTCGAAAAAATCGATGCTTTAGGCGGAGTGATTCCGGCGATTGAAAAAGGATTTTTTCAAAAAGAAATTGCTTTAGCGGCTCGAAAATATCAGGATGAAATCGATAACAAAAAACGAATTATCGTTGGGGTGAATGCGTTTAAGGAAAAAGACGAAAAGTTAGACATTCCGATATTACGCATCGATAAAAAAGTGGAACGGGAGCAGCTCGAGAGTTTAAGCCGCTTAAAAAAGGAACGCGACCAAGTCCGGTTAGAGCATACTCTGCAACAGTTGAAACAGGCGGCCCAGGACGGCAGCAACTTAATGCCGAGATTTATCGACTGTGCGAAAGCTTACGCAACAATCGGTGAAATGATTGAAATCTTGAAAAAGGAATTTGGCGAGTATAAAGAAGCCGCAATTTTTTAGTCCATAGAAGATTGGAGTCACATGGAAACCAAGATTAGAGTTTTAGTTGCCAAGCCTGGCCTGGACGGCCATGACAGAGGGGCGAAAGTTATCGCCAGCGCTTTGAGGGACGCCGGTTTTGAAGTCATTTACTCCGGGTTGCACCAAACTCCGGAAACTATTGTGGAAGCGGCGCTGCAAGAGGATGTGGATGTGATCGGTGTCAGTATTCTTTCGGGGGCCCACATGACGCTGTTTCCTAAGATCAAAAACTTAATGCGCGAGCGCGGCTTAAACGATGTCCTGTTAACCGGAGGCGGAATCATCCCTCCAGATGATATGACAGAGCTTGAAAAAATGGGCATAGGAAAACTGTTCGGTCCGGGCTCCAATACATCGGATATCATCAACTATATAAAAGATTGGGCGAAGAAAGCTACGAAAAGGTAACCAGTCACAGGGGCTATTAAGGAATGGGCATATTTTTGACAGGATAACAGGATTCTCAAGATGTACAGGATTTCATTTTCA
>JBHHWX010000565.1:0-3890 GCA_046756745.1 bacterium
TGAAAATTTTGGGGGAGTTTAGCACAGGGAAGGCTTTAAAGTCATGTTGAAATCAAGCCTGTGGGATTCAAAGCGAAAGACAACAGGGGAAGCTGAATAGTCCTGTTCGGCTTCCCCGCAAGCTCGCATCCTAAAATTCCGCCACATTCTCAAAGGCCGCTTCGTCGTCTTCCAGGCTGAGGACGGTGTCGAAAAGCCCGACCTCCTCGCCCGAATGCTTACTGACTCCCATGTAGGCCAGGCTTGAATCCTCGTAGCGTTTGAATTTGTAGACCGCATCGTTCATCAAACCGTTGTTGAAAATACCTAGACTGACGAGCAGATCGAAGTCCTTCACGGTCAAGCCGGTGACCTTTTTGAACAGCCCCGGTTCAAGCTGGGTAATCACATCCTTGAGGGTCCGCTCCCGGTAATCGGTCAAATACATGAAGATCGGCACGCGGGTTGCGAATTTGATCAGCTTCTCCTGAATTTGCTTACGTTTACTCTTGTATTCCTTTTCTTCTTCCGTCAGTTGCTTTCGCTCTTTCGGAGTCGAGTCTTCGTCATTTTTTTTCTTCCGTATTTTTTTCACGGCTTCGGATTTGTTGATGATGGTCTCAATTTCCTGATTGAGATTGCGGAAGCCTTCGATGCTCATCAGCGCTTTCATGGCGGCCTCGTTGCTCATCAGGCGCTGTAAGGTCGTGTTGTCCACATTCACCAAAAGCGCACTCTCCCAGCGCCGGGCTAGCAGGGTCGCGGTTGTCCCGCTCATGGCCATCTCCAAAATCCCCGCCGGATCAATTCGCTTCATGGAACTGCCGTCGTAGGCCAGTACCGGCAAAAATCGGCTGAATTCCGCAACCTTTTTCTCCGGGTTGGCCTCATCGACATTCAGGCGGCAGCTGTAGTCCGCAATTTGCCGCAAGGCTCTGTCCGGCGCGAAGTCGAAGACGTAGCACTCCTTTTTGATGATCTCTTCGCGGTTCGGAGCTTCGCCCTCCGGATTCGCCACCGTCCACGGCGATTGGATTCGAAACGCGGCCTGAAAATAGGTCTCCGGGCTGGAAGCATTGCGCAAGATGAAAATGCCTGACCACGGCCGGACAGTTACGCCCGTGGTCAGCTTTCCACAGGAGAGGGTGATCGTCTTCGTTTTCAAGGGGTCATCCATCGCCTTGAGCACCGGCGGCAGGGCCGCGACACCGATGCCCGCGCCGCTCCCGGCGGCCGTGGTCATCTCATAGTCGTGATAAAAGCGGTTCTGTTTTTGCGCCAGCAAGTTGCGCATGGCGTGGCACGCGGCGACGCTCGGCAAAAACCAGAGGGTGTGCGACAGCACGTTCAACAGACGCACATCCGAAAAGGGCATCGGTGGTCTGCCCTTGCCCAGTTTCAGGTTGTCCACCGTGGTGGGCAGAAACGCGCCCCGGATCAAATCCAGCCACTTCTGCACCTCTTCCTCATACTTGAACCGAGCCTCCCTTCCCTCGCCGTCGGCGGAGAAAAAGAGGTTCAAATCAAAGGCGTCGAACTCCCCCTGCAGGGCGATTTCGCGGATGGCGTCCGGCAGTTGATAGGTCATCAGCACCATGCGCGGCAGGCAGGCATAGGGATTATTTTCCCCTTGCCACTCCGTTTTAGCCTTCTGCTCGTCTGAATAAGTCCAGTTGAATATCTGCTCCTCAATGAACTCCCCGGAAGCAATCGCCCGAAACGGCGTCCCGGAAAGATACAGATAATGGTCCGTCGTAATCGGCAGGATTTCCTCGTCGAAATGCTTCAGCCCCGCGCCTTCGGCGAAGGCGACCTCTTTTTTCTCCTCCGCCTCGAAAAGATCCTTGGCGTTCTCGCGCCAGGCGCCGTAATGATATTCATCGAAAATCACACAATCCCAGTGGATGGCATGAACCCATTCGTTTTTGGTCTTGATTCCGCCGGTGCTGCGATTCCGGCCCAGATAATCCTGGAATGAACCGAAACAGACAAAGGGTTTGCTTTTGTCGGCTTCCTCGTAAGTCAGACCGCCGGGCGAAATGAATTGCCAGCCTCTGAAATCAACATGCTGTTTCAAGTCCGACTCCCAGGCGTTCTGCACCGCCGGCTTAAAGGTCATCACCAGCACCTTGCGCCAACCCATCTTTTTGGCAAGCTGATAGGCGGCAAAGGTTTTGCCGAAGCGCATCTTGGCGTTCCAGAGAAAATGCGGCGTCTTGTCCGGGTCTTCCTTTTGTGCCCGTTTAAAATACGCTGCGGTCTTTTCTACGGCTTCGTCTTGTTCCGGCCGCATCTTGAAATCGAGACTGCGCTGCTCCTCGTTCTGCTGACCCGTGCGCAGCGCAATCACCGCCGCTTTTACTTGATTCACGGGACAGGCGAACCACTCGCCGTCCGGGTTGTGGACGCCACGCTGACGCAGCCAGCCGTGCACATCGTGATCTGTGAACACTGTGCCGTCGTTGCGCATGGCCGGTTCTTCCAGCACAATGCGGTAGGGTGGCTTGCCCGGCTTCTTGGTCGGATATTGCTGCGCCACCCGCGTCTGCACATCTATTGTTGTGTAGCCTACCTTCAGCAGTCCGGCGTATTGCGGATTGGTGTCCTCGTAGGCGTAGATTCTGGGGTTTGAATCAGGCCGTGGCGGGAAGAAGTCCTTACTCACCGTTCGGCTCCATCGGGCGGATCTTCGATTCGATGAAAGCGATTTCGTCCTTGGTCAGGCCGTATTTTTTATAGAGTTTTTGACCCGTCCACTGGATTTTCATATCCAAACGGGAACGAAAAAGTAGGAATCTTTTGTGATGTGATGAGAATACATGAATTGCGCAACAAGAAAGCGAAAAAATCGAGTCTTCATGTAAGTCATCAAATTTATGGCTTCAGTTTTGATCTCATAGCTTCCGATTACAATATATGTCTCCGTGCAGATCGTTCCGGGCGGCAGAATATCGATTTTGGAAAGAACTCGCCGTCTGCCATCCTTGCCGGGATTACCAGCATGATCATAGCCAACATACGATGTTATGACTTTCCATTGGTCAATCATCTCAACACCAGTTGTAATATTCGTGCTGTTGTAAGGCCCTTCACCATTATTCCAACGCAATTTTATATCTCCGCTTTTTGAAGGCCTTGCATTTGTTGGCAATCCAAATGGCTTTCTACTAGAAACCTGCTCGCTCATGCTCTTTTCTTTTTTTGCCAGCACTTTACGAATGATGGGCACTGCTTGGCCGTGACGGATAAATGTTTTGAACTCGTTTAAAGATCTTGTCGAAACGGCTTCGGTGCCGTTATGCATGTTTACCGCTTCGCAGGGTCCGGTCGAATCGCGTTCCCAAAGGAAATAGCAGATGCCGCCCGCAATGTCCACTCCTGGAAAAACTTCCGAAGCATCCTCGAAATCCACGATTTTCCGAATGTGATTATCGTTCAGCATCTCGGCTCGGAAATCGTTGAGCCCTTTACCCCCTGCAAACCAACGCGACGGAATAATCATGACCAGAAACCGCGGTCTGAGTTTTTTGGCCTGTTGCACAAACTTGTTATAGATGGGCGTCGCACTTCGACCAAAACCTCCATCACTCAATTGATATGGCGGATTGCCGACAATGACATCGAATTTCATGTTAAAAATCTCCTCCGGATTTTCAGTGTGGATAAACTGATAGGCATGGGTTTCCAGTTCCTCGCCGCGTTCATAGTTTTTCTGGTTCGCTCCGCAGAAGGCGCAACGACCATTTTCCCAGGCATGCTCGATGCGCTCATAAATAATATTTCCGTGTGGATTATCAAAGTCTGTGCACACGGAATACTTGCCATTAGCGGTTTTGGAACAATAAACCGAGCGGCGGGAAAGGAGGCCGGTCAGCTCGGTGATAGCGACGCCGAAGAGCTGCTTCGTAAAA
>JBHHWX010000566.1:0-3889 GCA_046756745.1 bacterium
TAGACAAGACTATGCCGATACATATTTCAAACGCGAAAAAAATATGAATTTAGTCAAGATTGCTTTAAAAGGCGGATCAAAGAAACCATCCAAAATGCACCCATTTATTTTATCTCAAAAGAGGATTTGATACTGCAAAAATTGCTCTGGAGAAAAAAAACGAAGTCGGAGCAGCAACTCATCGACATCGAACGAGTCATTGAGCATCAAAAAACTGAATTAGACCGCAACTATATTTTTAAATGGAGTCGCAAGCTCAACTTGTATAACGATTTAAAGAACTTATTATGAATGATACATCTCCTGAAATTCGCGCTTTTTTAATTAGACAATTTCAAAGAATGTCACCTCTGGAGAAGCTTGAGAAGGCCAGCAATATGTTTGCTACTGGAAGAAAATTTGCTGAAATCGCGGTTAAAAAGCAAAACAACAATTTGGAAGGTAGCGACCTGAAAATCGCCGTGTTTCGCTGGATTTATCAAAACGACATTTCAGAAACAGATTTGGATAGAATTGAAGAGCGAATGCGTGAGAATGCTAATCAGTAGACACCTGGGCCACAAAGTTATATTCTGGTAAATTTTGTACGAAGTCTCTATTTTCGCAGTCTTCCCTACCATCCCGGCCACGGAACAGTACTTGTCAAGCGAAAGTTGAATCGCCCGTTCGATATCTTTTTCTCTTAAATCCTCTCCTTGAAAGATGTACTCTAAACGAACTTTGGTAAATACCTTCGGATGTTCTTCAGCCCTATCCGCCTGGATATTTATTTGAAAATCGCTAACCTTTGCTCGCATCTTTTTTAAGATAAGCAGAATATCGATCCCTGAGCAGCTTCCAAGCGCCATGAGAACCATCTCCATAGGGCCGCTACTGCCATCGGAACCGTCATCTTTAACAGACGTATCCATCACGACCCAGTGATTGGAATCGGCTTTGGCCGCAAACGTTGTACCTTGAATCTCTTTGATCGTTGCTTTCATTTTTTCGACCCCAAACCTTCCAGGTTTTGAAAACCTGGAAGGTTTGGGGTCGTGGTTAAATTATTCCAATCCTCTTACCAACTTTCTCAAAAATCCCAACAGCAAAGTCCAGATCCTCCTTTGAATGCGTGGCGGAATTCATGAGCCGAATTCTATCTTTGCCTTTCGGCACCGTTGGGTAGCTGATCGCCATACCGAAAATTCCGCTATTAAAAAGTGATTTGCTAAAATCCTGCGCTTTTTGGGCATCGCCGATCATAACCGGTGTGATTGGCGTAACTGTCACACCGAGATCAAAACCCAACCCTCTAAGTTTATCCTGAAAATATTTCGTGTTATCCCAGAGTTTTTCAACCAAGTCGCCCGATTGGGTCAAAATATCGACCGCTTTGATGCAAGAAGCCACATCAGCCGGTGTGACCGCACTGGAAAACAGAAATGGCCGCGCCCTTTGCCGCAAATAATCCACAATCTTTTGCTTGCCGGCAACATATCCCCCTACCACGCCAAACGCCTTGGACATGGTTCCAATTTCTATATCAACCACGCCATGAAGCCCGAAATGATCGGCTATTCCACGGCCGGCGTTCCCCAACACCCCTTCGCCGTGAGCATCATCGACCATGACCATGGCGTCATATTTTTGCGCAACGTCGACGATGTCAGGTAAAGGCGCGATATCGCCATCCATGCTAAACACTCCGTCGGTAACAACTAATTTACGGCGAGCGCTTTGAAATTCCTTTAATTTTTCTTCTAAAGACGCGGCATCGCAATGTGAGTAACGCACAGTTTTAGCCTTCGTCAGCCGACAAGCATCGATGATACTGGCGTGATTCAACTCATCGGAAAAAATGACATCCTCCGGGCCCATTAACGTCGGGACAGTGGCAGTATTTGCAGCGAACCCGGACTGAAACGATATGGCTGCTTCAACATTTTTGAATTTGGCCAGCTTTTCCTCTAATTCATTGTGCAGCGACATGGTCCCGGCAATGGTTCGGACCGCCGCAGGCCCAACTCCGTAATCGTCAATGGCCTGCTTCGCCGCTTGTTTCAACTCTGCGTGATTGGCAAACCCCAAGTAGTTGTTGGCGCACATGTTCAGGACTTTCTTGCCATCGACTAGAACCCAGGCATCCTGAGCACTACCAATCGTGCGAATGTTGATGAACAGACCCTGCTCTCTTAGTTGAGTTAATTCAGCATCAAGAAAACTCAAGTTTGCCATTTTGATCCTCCAAACTTTTTTTGAACCGATTCAACAGGAAGACACTAAGAACCATGAAGATTCACAAAGGTAAACTTCTAATCGTAGCCATTAATTTTTCTGCGAATACCCTCCTTGAGTAATTCAACATTAAAAGGATTCGATTCGAGAGGGTTTCTCTTGCTTCCTTAGTCATTGCTTTGTGTTCCTTCGTGGAACTTTGTCACTTTGTGTTTAAGTACTTTTCTACAATTGTAGCTTTTCCTGCAGTTTCTCCAACATTACTTCGGTAATTCTTGCCAAATCATATTCGTGCTTCCAGTTCCAATCGCTCCTGGCGCAAGAATCATCGATGGTCCTGGGCCAAGAGTCGGCAATCTGTTGTCGAAAATCCGGGGCATAATTGCACTTAAACTCCGGAATGTGCTTCTGAATCTCAGCAGCCAATTCTTGAGCTGTAAAACTGACCGCCGCCAAATTATAGCTGGAGCGGATTTTAATTTGCTCCTTATCTGCCTGCATGATTTCAATCGCGGCGCGAACGGCGTCGTCCATGTACATCATCGGTAAACGGGTCTCCGGGCCGACAAAACAGGTATAGACTTTGTCGCGAATGGCCTCATAAAAGATTTCGACTGCGTAATCCGTAGAGCCGCCGCCAGGCTCAGTTTTGTAACTGATGATACCCGGATAGCGGACACTGCGAACATCGACATGAAATTTACCCGAATAATATTGACAAAGCAACTCACCGGCGCGTTTTGTAATTCCATACATTGTGTTCGGGTCCACCACCGTGTTCTGCGGAGTATTCTCCATGGGAGAAGTTGGCCCAAAAACCGCAATCGAGCTCGGCCAGAACACTCTAATATTTTTACCTCTGCATAAATCAAGAACGTTTTTCAGTCCGGTCATATTGACTTCCCAGGCCTGGTCAGGATTCATCTCCCCCTTGGCGGACAGAATAGAAGCCAAATGAAAAACGGTATCGATCTCATATCTTTCAATAACCTGACGTATCGCTTCCTTGCGCATAACATCAACCGTTTCATGAATAATATCGTAAGGAGGCGAAGCCGGTCTCAAGTCAAGCCCGACGATATTTTCTGGACCGACCAAGCTTGCCAACTTTTCGGTAAGCTCGCTGCCGATCTGGCCGTTGACGCCAGTAATCAAAATTTTGTTCATTGCTTTCCTTTCTAAAAAATCCACCGGGCCAATCGTCCTTACTTTCCAGTCATTTGTTCACACCCCCCCCCCGAAGATACCGATCGAAAAAATCTTTGCATCTTCGATATCCGGAATTCCAGATATGCCTGGGCCAGCCGTGCTTTCCATCCTTGAGGATGCCGTACTCAAATTGTTTGTTGCCGCTTTTTTTGAGCTCTTCAACAAGCCATAGACTCTCCTTTTTATTCACGATTTGATCGATATCGCCGTGTAGAATCAGAAGCGGTACCTTGATGAGATGTGCGAGAAAGCGGGGGGATCTTTCTTTATAAAGTTCGGGAGCCTCGTGGATGGACTTGCCGACCATTTTGGCAAAATACGCCACATCCCCCGCAGCCGTATTGGCATTCTCCTCCGGTGTTGACGTTAAGCGAAAAATCAAATCCGTAGGACCGAAAAGATCGACTGCGGCTTTAAAGCGATCCGGATAACGGATGATGGCCATGAGGGAATTGTAGCCGCCGTG
>JBHHWX010000567.1:0-3889 GCA_046756745.1 bacterium
GGGTAAAGGTAAACCGCTCGTTAGCGCCGACGCCAAAGGCCTCAATGTTACGGCAGTCTCCGAGCAGGTTCTGCAGCTCCGGATCATCTCTGGCTGCCACGGCGTAGCAGAACTGTTGTAAGAAATTGTAGGCCCGTTTTCTCGAAAATGTGTTGTTGATGGTTGCCGGTGGAATGCCGCAGGCATGTCCGATAAAAGTCATCCGCAGATTTTTGTTGTATTTAAGCCGGAGTTTAATCTGTTCGAGTAGCTCAGGCCAAGGCACAACTGGAAATGGTTCGGGATTGTTGAACTCGGCCAGGCCGACCACCGTCGGCAAACCGTTGTCCTCTTCCCTCAAGTAAACCTTCCGGGGCACGGTTCTGAAGGTGCGCCTAAGCGAATCCTCGAGCACGATAGAGTACTCGACATTCTTGTTGAGCCATCGCCCTGAGCTGTCTTCTGCAAAATAGCGCCATTCTTTTTTGGCGTCGACGATGTTTCTGGTAAATCCAATAGGCACGAAGCCAGTTAATTTGCCGGATCGAAGCTGAATCCGCGCCGAGTCGTTCGCTGCTTTCCCTTGAATCGGAGTCGTTTGAAAGACCACCGGCAGCTCGATAGCTGGCAATGTTTCACACGGCAACGAGATGGGTTTAAAAAGTTTCCGGGTCACGTCCGTCCCGTCCTTCAATCTCGCGATAATTTCGACGTAGCGCCGTTCCTCTTCGACATCAGAATTTGAAGTAGCCGCGCCAGGGTAGCCCTTTGAATCGTTTATCGGGGTAATAAATCGATTACTCTCGACGCCGAGGGAGATTAACAAGTCCTGGACTTTGAACTTTCGCGATTTTGCCAGATTTATATTTTCGCCTGAAACGGTATCGGCAACTCCGTATAAAAGAAGATTAATGTTTGTTTGTTCGGAAATCCGCGCTGCCAGAATTTTGAGATGCGGCAACATGGCGTTGGAGCTCGATGGAGCAAGATATTCCGGTTTGATATTCGAGCTGTTTTTCGCGAAGAAAATTTTGTTCGGAACGTAGAGTCCGGGACAGTCCCGCGGCGTGACGAAGACCGTGACCGAATCCTGTGTCACCGACTCTGCTTTGGTGAACACCAGACCTTTGGGAATTGTGACAAACAGCTTCTCCATCTTGTTGTTGTCGGTGTTGCTTTCCGGCAGAAACTGATATTCTTTGCACACAACCCGGGCCTCGGAGAAAAACCGGTGCACACCATGATCTCGAATTCGCCAATTGATCTCAAAGGTTGCCGTGGCCCCGGGTTGCATCTCATCGATGGTCTGCCGCCAACCGAGCGCTTCCGTATTCCAATCTACTGTAGGAGTTATGTGCGTGGAGTCTGCCAGCCAGATGATATTGAGCGGCGTCGCGGTTGGCTCGTCCGGGTTGGCGACAAACTGAACCGGTTTAGAAAATTTCGAGTCAGTGGTGGTGACGACAACATTGTTCAAGGTGCGTTCGGTTTTGTTCTTTACGGTTACTCTTACGATCCCTTGATGCGAGTTCTTTGTAATTAATGAATCCGGCGTAAACTCGATACCGGTGATCTCCAAAATATCCAGCGGCTCGATATGGAAGGAGCCGATGCGCTCGGCAAAGCGGATATGTTTGTCTAAGTCGTAAGCGAGCACGGTCCAATAGGTGTCCCCCGGCTCCCAGTACTGAAAATTGCCGCATCTTTCCGGCGCACTCAGACGGTGCGAAACTTCTGTGATCGAATCGATTTGTTTGATAGCGTTCTCATCAAACACCAGGTCGTCGAGAGAATTCTTATGAGCTTGTTTGCGCAAGTCGATGAGGAGTTTCCTGTCGTGCGTTAAAAAGAGCGAGTACGTAACCTTGTCGAATAGATCGGGATCACGAGAGGCCTGCCAAGAGAGAACCAGGGTGTCGGCCGCGGTTTTTGACAACGTCACCGGGTCGTCCAGGTCGAACCGCTCCGGCCCGATCGGATAATACGTTCCCCCAACCCGCAGCGGCGGGGCGAAAAGATCATTGCTCTCCAAGTAGGCGCCGTCGAGACGAATCGCATTGGCTCTGCCGGCGGTAGGCTTGCCGAACGGCCAGCGGTCGTCCAGCCGCAAACTTAATCCCATGGAGAGTTTGCTCAAGAGATTGGAATTAAAATTGTACCCTCCGCGCAGCGCATAGTGATAGCCGTTGGATAATTCGAAACCCAAGCTAAAATGATCGGTTTCGTCTTTGATTTTTTGATAATCCGAGGTCAATTGAAATTGCCAGCCATGATGTTTGCCAACGTTGATGGCGGCGCCAAAACGGAAAGTACGTGGAAGCGGCGTCTTTTCGGAGATGAATGTCAAAGAATTCCCGAGATGGGTCACGGACACACCGGCAGAAAAAATCCAAGAATAATCGCCGATAGCGATTTGATTCGTGCGTACCAACAAACCCGTATCAAAAATCAACGCGCTGGCGGAAAAATTCGCTAACCGGCTGCGTAGATATTTGAAATTGGTTCCAAAAGAAAAGTTGTTTGAATTCAAGGGCTGACCAAAGCTGAGGGCGAGCATCAGATCGTTTGCGGACGCCTGCGGCCTCACGCCATCGCTGCTATCGAAACCATCCACTCCTTGAAAGTTAAACCCCAGAGCCAGGACGGATCTTTTTTTGCTCCAGGGCGTACGAAACTGCCGGCCGTAATTCACGGACGTTTGAAAAATGCCGGCAAACCACCGGCTGTAATTTGACGACCATTGCCACTCACGTAAAAATGCCGTGGTGGCGGGATTGGCATAGAGTGCGTGCATATCGTCGATGGCGCCGGTGACGCCGGCAGCCATGCCCTGATGCCGGGCGCCGGGCAACATTTTTAGAAATGCGCTTCCTGAACGAATTTGCCCTTCGGCCGTCTCCGTGAAAAAACAAGCGACGCCCATGATGAAAATCAAGGCAGCAAAGCCGCAGCGCATCTTTTTGTGTTGACCGGCTCTCATCGCGCAACTATCACCTTTTTCCAACAAAGCATATCCCTCGAACGCAGCGTGATGATGTACACCCCGCTGCCGACTTTTTGATTGTCGATCTGTCCGTTCCATTCGTACCGGTTTGCGCCAAAGTCAAAAGTGTTTTCTACCATTTTTCCGATGCGATAGCCGCTGATATCGTACAGATCCATTCGCACTGTGCTGCTCGAATTCAATTCGAATGTAATCCCTAACCGTTGGTTTTTTTGCGGTTCGAAGACGTTGAAATCCAAGCAGAACAGATCGCAGCTTCCGGAGATAGGCTTGCCCAAAAGAAAGACCGAAACCATCGACGCGTTGTCGAGGAGACTGCCAGGGTCTTCATTGCCCGCCTCTACGGTTGCCGTATTTTTAATTTCAACGGTGTCGGGCGGCGTCGTGGCGAGAAGGGTAGCATTTAAAAACAAGCTCGTGTCGGCGCCGGCTGCGAGGTTGTTAAGAGGGATTCGAATCTTGTCACCGGCGGCGAAATTATCCATTTTCAGAAAGACCGGTACCACATCCTCGATGATCACGTTTTCAGCTTCAATATCACTGATATTACTCACTGTGATACGATACACATAGTTTTCCCCGGGCTTCACAATCCGTAATGTATCTGTATTGAGGATAGCAAACGACCCGGTTTGAGCTGTTTTAAAAATGGCGACATCTGTGAGTTTTTGCGTAATTGGGACCGAATTGCTGTCGAAGTTATTCGAGAGGTCGGTATCAAATTCAGCGTTGACGCGTGCGCCGCTGAGGAGCGTGGACTCGGGTGCGTTCGGGGCGACCGTGACGTCGATGGTGAAAACCGTGTCTTGCTGTGCCGCCAATTGGCCCAAGTTCCAGAACAGGATTTGGCTGTTGTTGGAAACCGAGTCGGGCTGAATGCTGAGATTGTCGATGGAAACCAAATCC
>JBHHWX010000568.1:0-3887 GCA_046756745.1 bacterium
ATTCCTCACCTTGGAAAACGGGTTCGGAATGACTGGGAGCGTCCTAAATTACTCCATTGTCCCGAAAAACTTTTTATTTGCAAAAGAATTCAATATGTTTCAGTTCGTAATAATTAATCAAACGGTGTTTTGTTGAAGCAATGGTGCAGCATAACCCACGTTAGCAAGTAATAGTGCGGAGATATCGAATGACTTCGAGAGAGAGAGTCTTGAAAACACTTCAGGCGGAGCCGGCAGACCGGGTGCCCCTGAACGTCTTTGCCGGGTGGAATCCCGGTCCGCGAGAACGGGTCGAAAAAAAATATGGTGACGTCGATGGTTTTTATGATAAATTTCACATTGACATTGTGACCGGGGTTCTGCCGCGTTTTCCGTTTGGGCGCCCGGAAAAGCACAGCAAGCCCAGAAATCTTGATGAATATTGTCAAATGCAGCCGGTCGATCCAACAGCGAGCTCTTTCCTCGACCAACCCTGTGATGGGGATTTGTTTCCGAGCGTAAGAGAAGCTTTAGATTACAAGCAGAAGAACAAAGCGGTTTTCGTGCACGTATGGGGCGTCTTTGAGCTGTCGCAGTTTTTATTCGAGTCCAACGGTCAGCCCGGAATTGAAGAAGCGCTTATCAATATGGCTGCCGAGAAAGAGAAGATGTTGAAGCTGTATGACAAGCTTGCAGAATGGAGCGCTGCGGCTGCGGAGAACGCCATCCGCGCCGGCGCCGACGTGCTCGAGCTCTCCGACGATTGGGGCCAGCAACAGACTATGCTTTTCAGCCCAAAACTGTGGTGGGAGCTGATCTTCCCGGCCACGAAGATCATCGTCGATATCGCCCAGAAGCATGGAGTTCCGGTGATTCTTCACAGCGACGGCGACATCACCCTGGTCCTGGATGGCGTGCGAAAGTTGAAAATACAAGGCCTTCATCCGGTACAGGAATCTGCCGGAATGTCTTTTTCAAAAACGCGGGAGATATTGGGAAAAGAAGTCTGTATTATGGGCGGGTTGGACATTGTGACGGCTCTTCCCAGAATGTCGGAGGAGGAGGTTCGCGCCGAAGTGAAGCGTACTTTTCGTGTGCTGAAAAACTCCGGACCGTTTATTTTTGCGGGTTCGCATATGTTTCAGCAGGACGCTCCGCTGGATGTTATCGAAGCTGCCTATGAAGCTGCGTACGAGCTCGCGGTCTACTGATGATCAAAGCTTGGTGATCTGGGGAATAAGGAACTCGCGTAGAGCGGGTAATTAAGAATGTGTCCGTCTTGTGTTTGAAATATTACGATAAACGTGATCGTTCCCACATAAAAGCAACGAAGAATGTGGGATAATGTCAATTTACAAAAAAAATCGGCCTAGTGATTGACCGAAAACGACCCTCTCTTACACGCTTATCGTTACCTGAATAATACGTAAATCAGGTCGGTTCCCGTCATTCCGAACCCGTTTTCCAGGGTGAGGAATCTGATGGTGACGAGATTGTGCCTTTAAAAACGATGCCTTAAGGAGTAGCACCTGCCGTTCTCAGATTTCTCACCCGACAAAAAAACCTCGGGATTCGAAATGACACTATCCCTTGCCATCAAACTCAGTTCAGGGCGCCATATTCCAATAACCAAAATATTAAAAATGACGCGTTCGTCAAAAATAGTTGACAGTTGATGCGAAAATAGTCATATTGAAAATTATTGAGGTAAAACAACTATTCTAGAGTCCTGCATGTAATAAGGAGGATAAGGAATGGAGTGTTTGAACGAAAAAACTTCAACGAACCTTTCAAACTTTTTTCGTTCAAATACTGAACAATAAATGGGAGGGAAGACCATGCCGAAAAATATCGTTCTTTGTTCGGACGGAACAGGAAACTCAGCGCTGAAAGGTCGAGGCACCAACGTCTTTAAAATCTACGAGGCGGTCGATCTCAATGGCCACAAATTTAAGAAGACGCTAAAAAACCAGGTCGCTTTCTATGACGATGGGGTTGGAACCGAAAGCCTCAAATTTCTCAAGATGCTCGGCGGCGCCTTTGGATGGGGTTTGAGCCGAAATGTGAAAGATCTGTACACCGCGTTGGCCAGATGCTACGAGCCCGGTGACAATATTTTCGTTTTCGGTTTCAGTCGCGGGGCCTTTACCGTTCGTCAGCTTGCCGGGTTTATTCTGGGTTGCGGCATTATCGACAAATCGCACTGGAAAACCGATTCTGAGCTGAAAAAGCTGGTCGGCAAGGCGTTTCGCACCTACCGAAAACGTTACCGTACCTGGCTGGGAGAGCGATTGAAAAAACTGTTTTCCTCAGACCGGCAAGCGCGGGAGGATTTTCGAAAAACCTACGGCGTGCAGCACAAAACCCATGCACCCGATGGAAAAGTTCGCATTCGTTTCATAGGGGTCTGGGACACGGTGGCGGCGGTGGGACTGCCCTTTGATCATTTAGCGAACTTTATTAACAACGTGATTTATCTTTTCAAATTTCCCGATCGACGACTCAGCTCCCGTGTTGACAAGGCCTGCCATGCGCTTGCAATCGACGATGAACGGCACAGCTTTCATCCGGAAGTGTGGGATGAAAAGAAGGAGAAGCAAACTGATCGTATCGAGCAAGTTTGGTTTTCTGGTGTGCATTCCAATGTCGGCGGCGGTTACCCGAAGCAGGGAATGTCGTTAGTTGCGTTAGACTGGATGATGGCACAAGCCGAGGAGCAGGGATTGAGATTTATCTTGACTGTTCGGACGTCCTATCATGAACTTCAGAATGTGAATGACAAACTCTACAATTCCCGCTCAGGGATCGGGGTGTATTATCGCTATAAAGTCCGTGATATTGGAAAAATGTGCCAAGATAACCACATGTCACAGAATATTCATGTCAGCGCTTGTCATCGAATTGCAGCCGGAACCGAAGGGTATGCGCCGGTGAATCTTTCTCGTGATCTTCAAATTGTAGCAACCAACAAACCTCCAGCCGCAGGGGAAGATTCTCCGGCTCTGACAAAACTGGCCAGTAAGATGAGTAAAGCCTTTTCGAATGAATCCCCGTGGTCCAAAGCCCAAAAATGGATGACCATCAGGCGTTATTCTCACTATGGGTTTATCGTGCTCTCTCTGGCGATTTTTTGGTTTAGCAAACAACAACCCTCCGGGTCGTCTGCAGATGAGGCGTCGTGGTTTGACGGCGTCTTAAAAGTTGCCGGTTTTATCGTGAGTGATAATATTGCGAATAATTTCCTCAAGCCCATTTTCACCCGTCCTGAAATCGGCTTTCCGCTGTTGGGTCTACTCGTTCTCTTTTATATGTTAGGGGCGTCAGCAAAAGGAAGAATCAACAAAATATTTTCGACCTTTTGGAGAAAGACGCTGCTTTGAAGGGTTTTCCCAAGTAGCGCTTCTCACCGGAATTTTGTTTAAGCTGCTGAGTTAACGAAATCCTCCCGTATTTTGTTTTTCGTCTTTCCCATATACGGCATTCATTCATACGGAAGGCAGGATGAACGCGCCGATCATCGCAAACAGGTAAATGTACGCGACGTTAGCGTACCGTAAAGTATAGCCGTTATTATTTGCTTTTTTGTGACTGGATTTGTATATTTCACATTATTATTGACTTTAAATAATCCTAATGGAATTACGCGAAGAGACACTCTCCATATTCAAGCAATCCTTTGGCACGGACAACGCCTACAAAGTGCTGGAATTCATTGAATCCAGAGTCCGCGATGATGTGGCGACGCAGAAGGATATTTACGAGTTAAAATTTGAAATAGAGAAAATCCGCGCTGATCTTCAGATAAGTATTGCGAAAGTGCGCACGGATTTGCTCAAATGGAGCTTTGCTTTCTGGTTTTCCCAAGTAGCGCTTCTCACCGGAATTTTGTTTAAGCTGCTGAGTTAACG
>JBHHWX010000569.1:0-3881 GCA_046756745.1 bacterium
CGGTAGGTTCCGCCCCAATCGACTCGAGGTGCACCGATTCTACCAGAATGGTATCGTTTTCAATAACTGTGAATTCGTCAGACCAGGTCTCAAATCCTGCTGCTGCAAGAGAAATTTTGTGAGCGCCGGTTTTTAAGGGACCCAGCAGGGCCGGGGTAGGCTTACCGGTGGTTTCGTCATCGAGTGAAATCATCGCGCCGGTTGGATCAGAAGTGATCTTTAAGTAGCCGACATCCGCGCCAAAGAAAAAATCTGACAATTTAGACAAGTTTATGACCGCCAGAACGACCATAAACACAACAAAAGCACCAGTGAGGACCGGTTTAAAATTGAACCGTTTTGATTTTTCTGCCGGGTCATTCTTACCGGCGTCCGAAATCACCATCGTCTGTATTTCATCCTGGTTGACAGGAGTGATTTTTTTCTGATCTCCGGATTTACTGCGCTGTTTGCGCTCCAGGACCACCGTCGCATCTTCTCGATTGGCTTCAGAAAGTAATGACTTCACTTCACTTATGTCATCGATGAACTCATTCATTGAAGCATATCTTTCTGCCGCATTTTTTGCGATAGCTTTTTTTACGATTTTCTCAAGTCCCGGCGCTTCCGGAAGAAAAGCCGTTATCGGCTCAGGCTCTTCGTTCAAAATCGAGTACATCACAGCATGCTCGTAGTCGCCTTTGAACGGCAGTTCCCCGGTCACTAATTCGTAAAGAATGACTCCCAAAGACCAAATGTCACTTCTGTGATCGACCTGTATGCCTTTGACCTGCTCAGGCGACATAAACGCTGGAGTTCCCATTGAAGTCCCCGATTTGGTGATCCTGGTCGAGTCGCCAAGTTTAGCCAGCCCAAAATCAACGATCTTGACAAAGCCCTCTTTGGTGATAATAATATTGGCGGGTTTGATATCCCGGTGCACGATGCCCTTTTCATGAGCTGCGGCCAGACCGTTGGCCACTTGCAATACCAGGCCAAAGGCTTCTTCGAGCTGCACTGGGCCGCGTTTCATTTTCTTACCAAGAGTTTCTCCTTCATAGTAAGCCATGACAATATACATTTGGCCGTCATCGGTTTCGATGATGTCGAAGATAGTGCCGATGCGGGGATGGTCGAGTGCTGCGACAGCCTGAGCTTCGTGTTTAAACCTGATTTTAGCGTCGGGATTGCGTGTGAACTCCATCGGCAAAAACTTCAGCGCGACTAATCGTTTCAACTTGGTGTCCTCAGCCTTGTACACCGTGCCCATCCCACCGCCGCCGATGTAATCGACGATCTTAAACTGGGACACCGTCTTGCCGATCATAGGGTCTTTTTGCACCACACTCTCCAACTTGTCATAATTATTTACGATTGACGAACATTCGATTTATGATATGACTTTTGCACTTTTTTGCAAGAAAATGGTTTAATGACGCAAAGCGAATGACACGACCTGTCATGAAGTCATTAGGTCATTTGCTTTTGGCGTCATTCTAAGATAGCAGTAAAAATTGACCTCTGTCAAATGACACGAAGCTTAATGACTGCTGATAATAACACCTTGCATGGTTTAGACCACGACAAATCAGGTGATTTAAACATGTGCGGCTTCGCCGCGTTAGGATTTCCGAAATGTTTAAAGCAAACACGAAATTTTGAAATTTTAATAGCCTCGGTAGTGATTGGGGGCAGAAGGTCATCAGCATACAGATAACACTTTGTTAACAAAGTTAATGACTGCGCGCAAAAAAGCAAGTCTTTTTTGGTTAAATGTTGAATTGTGTGGGTAAATCTCATGTGGGTTTTCTCTCAGACAGGATTTATTGTTGTTTTGCTTAAAAAGAATGTTTAACTTTTCGGTTAATAACGTGAATAACTAACGACGATGTCATTTCTCTCCATTCGATCGGAATGACAGGCGAAAGCACGTGAGAAATGTTCGTAAGCATTGGCGTACTCACTTTTCAAAGACTCCAAGAGCGAGTAAGAAGTAAGAGTAAGAGCATGAAGGTCATTTGAATTAATAGGAACAAGCACTGATATCATGTCCATAAATCTCCATAAGTCCCTTCGGTCGATAAATTTGTCAAACAGGTGGGTGGTTTTTGCATCGGGAGCAATCGTTGGTTTCCTTATTTCTTTGATCCTGACGAATTTTCCTCAACGCTTTGATGAAGATCAGCCGGCTCAGCGGATAGAGGAGCCAGTATTAGACCCCCTGGCAGATGTTGTCGTCCCGCTGAATGATAGAATAAAAGCAAAAATTCGTTTTTATCTCCATGCGGGCAGAAAAGCGGATTTGCTTGAAAGTTACAAGCGTTCCGGTGCCTACCTGCCGATGATTCAGGCCATCTTTGCAGAATACAATCTTCCGCAATTTTTAGTCTATGTACCCGTTTTGGAGAGCCGGTTTTTGCCCAACAGCCGGTCGCGGGCAGGAGCCGTGGGTTTGTGGCAACTGATGCCGGCAGCGGCATTCGACTATGGCCTGAAGATCAATCGTTGGATCGATGAGCGGCGAGATCCGGAAAAATCCACTATTGTCGCTGCCGAGTATCTGCAATTTCTCTATGAGAAGCTGGGTGATTGGGATCTTGTCTTGGCAGCTTATAACTGTGGTTACACCACACTCAGACGCGCCATGCGACGGGATAGGGCTTCTCAGTTTTGGCAGCTCAAGCGAATTCCGAAAGAAACCTACGCTTTCGTACCCAAGTTCTATGCCATTCTGCACATTTACGCGGATTCCGAGAAATACGGGGTCACATTACCTCAGCAAAGCAAACCGGCAGATCATGAAACCATCGACATCGAGGCGACTTTTTCCATCGACCAAATTGCACGATTAGCTAATATTCCTCCGAATTTGATAAAAAAATATAATCCGGCTTTGATCGGTGACATCGCCCCCAGCGGTAAATATTCTATCCGCGTTCCCGTCGGAGTCAAAGAACATTTTCTGAAACAATATAACGAAAATCCGCTGGACCGCGTTGAGATCACCTATACAACTTATCGCGTCAAGAAGGGCGACACATTACAGAAAATCGCCCGGAAGTTCGGTACCACGGTTAAAGAAATCAAAGCGGATAACAATCTGCGCAGCTCCCGATGGATAAACATCGGCATGAAATTGCGGATTGCATCGGTCACAGTTATTAAAGAATCTCTCTTAGAAGAAACCAAAGAAAAAATTGCAGACAGCGATTTAACCCGGATACCCGAATCCAACCGGTTGAGATTTCTTTATAAAGCGGAAAGAAATGGCTTGTCCTTAAAGACGTTAGCTCGTTATTACATCGTCACAACAGACGAGCTTAAATCCTGGAATCCCTGGCTGCAGCGGGACACCTTGCAAAAGGGAGAAGAGCTCAGCATTTACAAGCCGAAACAGAATGTTACTTTCCACAAGACAAGAAGAGGAGATTCGTTGTGGCGCTTGGCCAGAAAATACCATGCAACAGTTGGGAATCTCAAAAGGTGGAATCAACTTCGAGGTTCGAAAATTTACCCGGGGAACCGGTTGGTTGTTGGGTTGGATTGATGGGTTGCGAATATGAAAAAGTGTTTTACATTAATATTATCAGTGGGATATAATGTTATCTAATGAAGGGCTATGATATGGGAAGAATTGTTTCACATGTAAAAGTTACAAACTTATTTGAAAAAAAGTCTGTAATCACCTGTGACTCACTTGTTGATACAGGAACAGCCTATATGGTTTTACCGACAGCTTGGAAAAAAAGAATAGGTAAAATTGACACCATAAGACATATTGATTGTGAAACGGCTACTCAAGAAATCATAAAGAGTGAAGTATGTGGTCCGTATCGAAATCACAGGGACACTTGAACGTTTGGCATCAGATGAAAGTATTGATGAAATTGTTAAGGGGTACC
>JBHHWX010000570.1:0-3862 GCA_046756745.1 bacterium
TGGTCGGCATTCTGTTCAAGCTGCTAAGTTAACAAGCTGTCCTCTCATTCCTACGCTCCGTGGGAACGCCTATGGTGAGCGTCCTGCGTTCAGTTCACCCACACTGATATAACAGATATAACATCCGGTAAAAGACAGACTAAGTTTACGCCACAACTCGGGTTAACTCAAACCGATTTCTCTGCTTAACGTTCTCACGTCGAACGCTTCATCTGCCAGGTTCGCTTCCACAATATCCAGCAACCGCTGGATGAATTCCTTATCCACAGAGGTTACAGCCACTCGACGACACAGCACCCTTTTGACAAAAGGGCGCCTTCTGCTTTGTTCTTCACACAAGACGTTTGCGCTGCCTCACATGTAACCATTGCAGCGCTAACCGGATAAGGTCTCAACCGTTTTGAAGGAACCTAAAGAATCTCATCACTAAGCCGAATTAAATAAATGATAATATCCATTTTCGGCATCCTTAAAAAAGCAGTACACGAGGCCAGACATGTCCAACTTCTTAAAGCGCACTTTATTCATAAGCCTTTTCTTATCTTCATTCTTTATCATGACTTTCATGCGCTGCTCTTTTCAAAAGCCCAGCGCCCCATCTTGGGATGTCGAGGTGGCGATTCCACTCATCAGCAAAGTCTATACGATGGCCGACATCGCCGAAGATGAATCTTCGCTAAGTTTAGACAGTACAGGTACGCTCAATTTCGAAGCGGAAGCTGATCTCGACAATCACTATGTGGGAGATCAGCTCAATATCAAGGATTTGCAAAAATCGTTTCAACTCAGTTTAGGCTCTTTTAACGTCAACTCACCCGGAGTCGAGCAATCCAACATAGAATTGCGCGAAATTTATCCTCCGTCAGACAATTTTGACGGTTTGACTGTTACGGTTCCAACGTTTAGTTTTACGACATCAAAAGTTGCCTTGGATGCCTACGAGGACTTTTCTTATGTGAAAATTGATACCGGGACTCTCAACATCCGGATCGAGAACAATTTACCCATTCCATTAGGTAGTCCTGTGACCCTGCAAATATGGGATTTCACCGCAGACACCGTGATTGCCACGAAAACACGAACAGTTCAGATTAATCCCAACGACAGCAGACGTTTTCTGGTCAATCTCAAAGACAAAACGTTTTCAAATCATCTATCGGTTCGAGTTTTTGGCGAGTCTCCCGGCAGCGAAGGCGTTCCAGTGCTTGTCGACGCTGGAGCGATGTTTCAAGTCCGGGCCACGATCGGAGATTTAAAAGTGAGCGAGGCGCGTGCGAAAATCCCGGAGCAAGAAGTGAGAAACGAGGATAATGTTGTCATTGACGAGCCTTTGGAAATCCACGAAGCGCATATTGAAAACTGCTTGGTGCGTTTGGAATTGAACGGGAGTATGCCGGTAGACGCCCAGATCATTTACAGTCTCCCGGATTTTATTTCTCAGGCCGGGGTTGCCTTTGTCGACTCGTTTTTTATAGCGAAAAACACCAACACAAATATTGACCTCGATTTGAGCCCTTATATACTTCGCCCGCTGCAGTCGGGAGTCGGCACGCAAACCATCCGTTTTGTATGGACAGCGAGAACAGTGGATACGGGTCTGGAACAAGTGTTGATAAAAAGCAGTGACTTTGTCGATGCGAGTCTCAACATTTCGGAGCTCAGTCTTTCCAAGATCACGGGTAGAATCGGCGAGAAGGAAATCGATATATCGGAAAGTGAGATTGAGTTTGATATCCCGGTAGATTTGGACAGCGTATTTTTTGAAACGGCTACAATGGAATTGCTCATCAACAATGGGATTAATTTTCCTGCAACACTCAGCGTGCGAATCGAGGGGGAAAACCAGGCCGGGAGGATTTCGCAGATGTTCATTGATGAAACCATCCAACCGGCAACCGAACCGGGCGTCCCCAAGACGTCACGTATTGTGTTAAATCATCAAAACAGTAACATACAAGATTTCATCAGCATTTTGCCTTCACACATTCGAGTTTTCGGCAGCGCCCGGCTCGGTTCGGGAAATTGGGTCGGAACCGTCACTAAAGACGATTTTATCAACGGCTCTGTACGAATCACAGCGCCGTTCGCTCTCAAACTGACGCCACAAATCATCGATTCCGATATTAACGAAGTGGAAATAGATGATGATGTCCAACGAGATATTGAAGACAATCTCTCCTCCGGTACGTTTTATATCGAGATTTCTAACCATTTACCGTTAGGCGCAGATGTCGAGTTTATCTTTGCTCAGGACAGTTCTCAGGTTTTTCAAAACCCGATCTTGCAGATTGGCCCAATCGAAACGGCAGCAGCAATTTTAGATTCGGCGGCTTACGTTTTACGGGCGCAGGATTCGAATATCACAATAGCCTTAACCGAAGAGAAAATGCGCACTTTTTTGAAGTCTCCTCTTTTTGCTGCGGTAAGGGTGACAACCCAAGGAACAGACGGCCAATTCGTGAAAGTTCGTGGCTCCGATTACATCCAGATAAAATCGTATGGTAAAATCAAGATGAAGGTTAATCAAAACTAACGTTTCTTTTATGAGAAAAGGACACACTCACGATGACCAAACGAAGACTCTCCAGTGTGCTTGTTTTTGTCCTCTTTTCTGCTATTGGCCTATACGCTCAGAACGGGATATCTAACGCGCGCAGTGTGGCCATGGGCGGAGCTTACACTGCATTGGCGCGAGGAATTGAAGCGCCAAGTTGGAATCCCGCGAATCTGGCTCTCGCTGGCAAGAAAAAACCGCGGTTGAACTTGTTTTCTTTCGGCGCCGGATTCCACAATAACAGCTTCACCTTCAAACAATATGATCTCTACAATGGCGCGTATTTAACCGAGCAAGACAAACAGGATATTCTGACCTCGATACCGGCAGAAGGCTTTCGGTTTAATTTTGACACAGAAGTACAAGCCATCGGGATTTCCATCGGGGCCTTTGCTTTGTCCGCATCCGGTTTCGGATCTTCGGATTTACTCTTGTCAAAAGACATTGCCGACTTACTTTTGAAAGGAAATGAAATCGACAGAATCTATGGGATCGGCGACTCCAACGGCGAAGGATGGGGCGTTTCAAGCTTTGCTTTGTCTGCTGCGTTTCCTATTTTTATGCCGTTATTCACCCAATTTACAGTGGGCGGGTCCGTGAAGTACGTGCGTGGATTCGCTTATGGAAATGTGGTTGAAGCACAAAGCTCACTGTTAACAAATATTGAGGGCATTCTTGGAAGCGGCCGTATCGTTATCGACCGGGCATTAGGTGGAAGCGGCTATGCTCTCGATTTGGGCGCCGCAGCGCAATTGGACGAAAAAATCACGCTCAGCGCCAGTGTGTCCAACTTTCTGAACCGTATCAACTGGAACAACGAAACAAAGCGTTTTACCTACTCGTTCACAGCGGATTCTGTCTCCATCGAAAGGGTCGGTGCGTCTGATATCGATTCCGTTTTGATCGACTCAGAGGAGACTGTCGATATCGAACCGTTTTCGAGTACTCTGCCGGCGGAGCTGAGAATCGGTATGGCACGCACGACCCGGCGGTTGACGCTTGCAATCGACTATAAACAGGGTTTGAAGCGCGCTGCCGGCGTTTCAACGACGCCGGAAATCGCAGTGGGCGCTGAGCTGCGTTTTTGGGGTTTTCTTCCGCTCAGAACCGGTGTGTCCTTAGGAGGGAAAGAAGGGATTTCAACAGCCGTCGGCTTTGCGTTGGATTTTTCGATTTTTTCTTTGGATTTTGCAGTCGCCAGTCGAGGCGGCATATTTTCAGGCCGGGGCGCTGCTTTTGCCTTTGGCTGGATGTTCCGGCTTTAGGCGCTTAGCGCCGTACATCGACAAAACTTTGCCGATGTTGTAA
>JBHHWX010000571.1:0-3858 GCA_046756745.1 bacterium
GGGGAGGCCCACCCATTCCCCCCTTTCGTAAAGGGGGGTTAGGGGGGATTTCATGAATCATCTCCCGCAATTCCAGGCCTTCGATGTATTCCATGACGATGAACATTTCATCCCCCGCCTCCGCGGGGGCAGGCTTGACTTCCTCGATGGCGTAAATCGTAGCGATGTTCGGGTGGTTTAGCGCCGCGGCCGCCTGCGCCTCGACTTTGAAGCGTGCGCGCTCTGCTTCGCTGGCGGCAATCTGGCGCGGCAGGAATTTGATGGCGACCTCGCGTTTCAAGTCCAGGTCTTCAGCCTTATAAACCACCCCCATCCCTCCTTCGCCCAACTTCTCCAAAATCTTATAATGTGAAACACGCTTACCGATCATCGCAAACTCTTTTGTAGTGGCGTATTCTGCTTCCGATCATATTACTGTTTGGTTTCAGTCTGCAACTGTTTTTGTTTTTCTACCGGCTCTTTCACGCTTTCCAGCAGCAGCCGCTCGCGTTTCTGCTTCGCATCGTCCAACATCGGTCGCAGCTCCGGGTCGCAGTTTTGCCAAAGGTCGACGAAACGGCCATAGAATTCAATCGCTTTGTCCGTGTCGCCGAGTTTTTCATAGCACTCGGCGCGGCGCAGGTACGATGGGCCGAGGTAATTAAAGCCCCACGAGACAAAGTTATTATCCACCAACGAAGCGTACCAGTCGTTCGCTTCCTTGTAGCGGCCTTCCGTGAACAGTATCTCCGCACGCACGTAGCGGCTCAGACTTTGGTGGTAGAATGGCGACTGAGCTGCCAGCCGAAAGAAGACCTGTACCTGCGCCGCATCGAGCAAATGGAGCGCTTCATTGTTCCGGCCACTATGCCACGCCATAAACACCCGCAATGTTTTGGCAAAGCTCTCTGCATCCCGGCCGCCCTGTCGCTCAAGTGAGAGAAGTTTCTGCCGAGCAGCATCCCAGTCCCCGGCACGAAAATCCAGCAAGCCGAGCAGAAATGTTTTGACCGCCGCCTGACTGCCGCTGTGAAGGTCGCCACCGGAAAGAGTGGTTAGCGGCGCTTCGGTGGTGTCCCACCGGGCGACTTCACTTCGCAGCGATTCTAACTTATCCCTGTCCACTGGAAAAGCCGGCATGGCAGCACGAAGGACGCGTTGCGCGAGCATGAGTGCGGGGAAATCCGACTGCGCCGTGCGAAATTCCGACTCTGCCAATTGAAGCTGTCCCACCGCCACCGCAAGTTTGCCCCGCGCATGATACCCGCGCGCCTGCCACTCAGGTGGCTGCGTAGGATTGGACAACATTTCCGCCAGCCGTTCCGCCGTTTACAGGTCGTGCACCAATCCCGCGACTCTGTCCAGGACACGTGCGATGTTTGTCGGAGAAGATTTCGCCAGTACGTCCAGCATCTCTTCCCGCTTGAGCGTATCTCTGCCTGACAAAACCAGCAAGGCTTGCCATTGCAAGCTATCCGGAGCGTTTTCACGCGACAGATATAAGCGCACCAGCGAATCAAGAGAGGCGGTTCTCCCTTCCAGCGCCGCGATTTCCATCAAGTGGGGCAAAATGAGAGACCAGCTCGGACGGTGCGAAAGCAGCTTCTCAAACTGAGGACGCGCGGCCGTGATCGACCGTCCGTAATACGGGTTGTAATGAAAATAGAGATCGCCAAGCGAAAACCTGGCATAGATCATCGAAGCAGAGACGTCCAGGAGCGAACGCAATCGGGACTCGGCGCTCCGGTATTGGCCATCCACATAGTCCTTGTAGCTCAGCGTTAAATTCCGGACCTGTACAGGCAGGCGGTCCTTAAGCGCGATTGCCTTGTCCAATGCCTCGAAAGCCAGTTCTTCATTTCCGGCATTCCAGGACGCCGCTGCAAATAGCTGAATCCAGGCCACGGCAAAGTTTGAATCCGCGGCGACCGCCCGCTGCGCCGCATCGATAGCCTCCTGAAATCGTTCGGCTCGAAAGGCGCTGGTGCTTTCAAGATAGGCTTTGAGCGCGTCAAAAGAATGGGTCAGGTGTGCGGCAAATTCCGCTTCCGACTGCAGGATGGCATCCTGGAATTGGCTCGGTACAATCTGTAACGCCAGCCGATCAATCGCACTCAACAATTGCGCTTCATCTTCTGCCAGCGATTGCACGCGGGTCTGTTGTTCGCCCGAGGCATTGTACAAGGATGCATTGAGCTGCAAGCCATCGCCGACTTTCACCACGCTGCCCAAAATATAGAGTCCGGCGCCAAAGTGGGTCGCTATTTCACGGCCGTTTCGGGGATCAAGCCCGGCCTCGCTTTTGTCGCCAAGATAGCTGAGCAAAGCATTGGGATCGACGCTGCGCAGATCGCCGACGCCGTCCAGTTTGGCGCTGAGCAAATCCACCATGCCTTCTTTAAGATAGGCCAACTGCTCGCCGCCGCGAACCGAGAACGGCATCACAGCGATGGTTTGCACCCGCAGCGCCGGGGCTTCCTTTTCTCCGGAAGGTTGAAATGGCGTGAGAAACCAGAGGCTGGCCAAACCAATCAAAAACGCCGGCGCCAACCACATGGCGAGACGTCGCTTTGAAGTCGACTTCGCTGCAAATGACACAAAGGAAGAAGTTGAGAGCGGCTGTTCATGCTTCTGCGCACGCAGATCATCCAGAACTTCGCGGCAAGAGGCATAGCGCTCGTTGGGTTTCCTGGCCAGCATTTTCTGAATGATTTGCTGCAAACTCTCCGGAACGTCGGCACGGACATCTGAAATGGGTGTGGGTTCCTCATTCAAAATCGCATAAATCACCGCCTGCTCATAATCGCCCTTGAACGGCAGCTCGCCGGTGAGCATTTCATAAAGCACGACCCCAAACGCCCAAATGTCGGTGCGATGATCTGTATCAGCGCCCTGCGCCTGTTCGGGTGACATGTAAGCCGCCGTGCCCAGTGTTGTACCGACCTTTGTCAACTGAGCGCTGCCGCGTACTTTCGCCAGCCCGAAATCCATGATTTTCACCTGGCCTTTGTCCGTGACCATGATGTTGCTGGATTTGATGTCCCGGTGGGTAACGCCTTTTTTATGAGCGGCTTGCAGGCCGGCGGCGATTTGGGTGGAATAGTCGAGGATGGTTTCAATGGGCAAAAATCCCCCTCGGTCCCCCTTTGGAAAAGGGGGAGGCCCACCCATTCCCCCCTTTCGTAAAGGGGGGTTAGGGGGGATTTCATGGATGATCTCCCGTAATTCCCGGCCTTCGATGTATTCCATGACGATGAACATCTCGTCCTCATGTTCCTCGATGGCGTAAATGGTGGCGATGTTGGGGTGGTTCAAGGCGGCGGCGGCTTTTGCTTCGCGTTTGAAGCGCTTCTTTTCCTCTTCGCCGGCAATAGCCGTTGATGAAAGAAATTTCAGCGCGACCATGCGCTCGAGTTTGGTATCCTCGGCTTTGTACACGACACCCATTCCGCCCTCATCCAGCTTTTCGAGAATTTTGTAGTGGGATATGGTTTTGCCGATCATAGCGTTGATTTCCATTTATTTGTATGCATCACTCTGGCTCCTCCAGCAACCCTTGCCAATCGCGCAGAATTGTCAGCTGCGAGCCGCTGCGGGTCTCCTCTTCCGGCTGCAACAGAAAACGCTGACCATCCGGGTGGACATCAAGTAAACGGAATTCTGGATCAGCCATAACGATCGTCGGCGGTGATATCCTTGGTCTTTTGCTTGCAAATTCCACTTCAACCGCAACAATCTGTTTCTTACCGTTCAAATAAAACAACTCTTGGCCATTCTGACGCCAACGCGGCCTGCTTCCTCCCTCGCCAGAAACGCGAATCGGCGCGCCCGGGCCCGGAAAGGGACGAAGGTATACGTCGCTGTTGTTGCGGCCTTCAT
>JBHHWX010000572.1:0-3847 GCA_046756745.1 bacterium
TGGTTTTCGTTCAGACACTAAATAAAATTTTTCGACCTGAATATAAAAAAAAACAACTTGAATAGCAAGGATTGAAGTATTGAAATATTAAAATAGGTAACTTTTTCTCACGATTTGTCATCAAGTGATGTCATCCTCTTTGATGTAGGCTACGCTCCGCTTCACGCGCTGCGGGTTTTCAATACATGAAGCACTAATTATTTAGAATGTACACAAAACTAACCCGGATCACCAACGACCCGCCGTCGCAGTGCAAATTGGTGTTACGCATTCTTGCTCCCCTCCAGCCAATCCTTGCACAGAACCTCAGCCTGTTCCAACACTGTTTGAGTAGCCTTTTCCTGCTTATCCGGAGGATACCCATATTTCCTTAGAATTCTTTTGACGATGACTCTAATCTGTGCCCGAACATTTTCCCGCACTGTCCAATCGATGGCAACACTTTTCCGCACCGCAATGACTAATTCCTGGGCAATAGTTTTGAGACACTCATCTCCGAGTACTTTGACTGCACTGTCATTGACCTCCAACGCATCATAAAAAGCAATTTCATCTTCGGTGAGTCCGAGTTCTTCACCGCGCTTGTGAGCTTCCCGCATATCTTTGGCGAGTCCGATCAATTCCTCAATAATGGCGGCGGTTTCGATGGTTCGGCTTTGATATTTGCGAATGGACTCTTCCAACATCTCGGCGAAGGAACGCGCCTGTACCACGTTCTTTCTCGATCTTGTCCTGATTTCGTCGTTCAACAGTTTACGCAAAAGTTCAATCGCCAGATTCTTCTGAGGCAGATTTCGAACTTCCATTAAAAATTCATCCGACAGAATAGAGATATCCGGTTTCTTGAGGCCAACAGCAGCAAAGATGTCAACCACTTCCTCTGAGGCCACAGCACGTGACACAAGCTGACGAATGGCGCTATCCATCTCCTCCTGGGTCTTACCATTTCCTTCAACGGTTGCCTTTGCCAGAGCGCTGCGAACGTTCTGGAAGAAGCCGACTTCGTCACGTATCTTGAGTGCTTCTTCGTGGGGTACGGCAAGCGCAAAAGCTTTGGAAAGCGCTGTCACAGATTGCAGGTACCTTCTCTTGCCATCTTCTAAAGCCAGAATATGTTCGAGAGCAGCAGCAATGCCAGTCATTCTAACGGCAGGTTTTGCTCGCAGGAGTGGCGTATAATCGAAGCCATGAATCATGGCGACAACGATTTCATATTTCTCTAACATAAGAGCCACCGCTTCTTCCTGATCGATTGCGCCCTTTCCTCGTCCTCCTGCTTCTGTGTAATCAGCTAAAGCACGTTTAAGCTGATCCGCTAAACCCAGATAATCGACCACCAATCCGCCAGGCTTATCTTTGAACACACGATTCACTCTGGCAATAGTTTGCATCAGACCGTGACCGCGCATCGGTTTGTCAACGTACATGGTGTGCAGCGAGGGACAATCGAATCCGGTTAGCCACATATCCCGGACAATCACCAATCTAAACGGTGAACCCTCGTCCTTAAATTGTTTTGCCAGCTCTTCCCTGCGAGCTTTGTTGCGAATGTGCTGCTGCCATGCAACGGGATCGGAAGCCGAGCCCGTCATGACGACTTTAAGCATGCCTTTCTTGTCATCGTCGTCATGCCAGGTGGGGCGCAGTTTCACAAGCGCGTTGTACATGTCCACGCAGATGCGGCGGCTCATGCAGACAATCATGCCTTTGCCATCCATCGATGCCAATCGCGTTTCGAAGTGTTTCACCAAATCGTCGGCCACAAGTGTGATGCGCTTTTCCGTTCCGACCATCGCTTCCAGCCTTGCCCATTTGCTTTGCAGTTTCCTGACCTCAACTTCTTCTTCACCTTCCGTGATCTCCTCGAATTCGGGATCGATTTTGGGCCTTTCATCTTCGTCGAGCTCGATCTTGGCTAAGCGGCCTTCATAATAAATCGGAACGGTAGCTTTATCTTCAACCGCTTGCAAGATGTCGTACTTGTGGATGTAATCACCGAAGACCGCCGGTGTACTTCGATCATCTCTTTCGATTGGCGTAGCCGTAAAACCGATAAACGAGGCATTCGGTAAGGCGTCGTGCATGTGGCGCGCAAACCCCTCGATGAAACCATATTGGCTGCGGTGCGCTTCGTCGGCTATGACCACGATATTGCTTCGGGATGAAAGCTCCGGATACTGTTGGCCTTTCTCTTCGGGCAAAAATTTCTGAATGGTTGTGAAAATGACGCCACCAGATGGAACTTGCAAAAGTTCTTGTAAGTGCTGTCGGTTCTCTGCCTGTACGGGCGTTTGCCTGAGCAGATCCTTGCAACCCGCAAACGTACCGAAAAGTTGGTCGTCCAGGTCATTTCGGTCTGTGATCACGACCAGGGTCGGGTTTTGCATTGCTGGGTGGCGGATAATCTTCCCCGAGTAAAAGGTCATGGAAAGACTCTTACCGCTGCCTTGCGTGTGCCAGATCACACCGATCCGTTTGCCGCCGAAATGATCTACCTGCAAGCCCCAGCCTTTCGCAGTCCCATCCGTTACTCTTTTTGCAAACGGATCTTTGGTTTCCGCCTCAGGAAATCCAGCATAGAGAAGATCGGTCTCGGCCTTGATGCCACATGCGGACAGCGTACACTCCACGGCTTTGTTAACGGCATGATATTGATGGTAGCCCGCGGTCTTCTTGACGATATTTGCCCCGTCGTCTTCAAACACGATGAAATTCAAAATCATGTCCAGAAATCGTCGCTTCTCAAACACGCCTTTCAGGAGCACTTCCAGCTCCACCGAACCCCTGGGTACTATCTCTGTGCCATCGACCGTTCGCCAGGGCATGAACCGATCCCACCCGGACGTCAGCGTTCCGATACGCGCTTCCAAACCATCGGAGATCACTAAAAGTTCATTAAATGAAAAAAGAGCAGGGATATCTTGTTTGTAGGTTTGAAACTGGTTGTAAGCAGCTCGAATCGTTGCCTGTTCGTCGACTGGATTTTTGAGTTCGATGATCGCCAGTGGTATACCGTTAACAAACACCACGATGTCTGGGCGTCGGTTCTTTCGGTCTTCCTCAACTGTAAACTGGTTGACGGCCAGCCAATCGTTGTTTTCGAGATCGCTCAGGTCAAGCAGCCACACTTTGTCGTGCACTTCGCGCCCGTCCTTCATAAAAGAGACATCCACACCATCGGTGAGCATGCGGTGGAAGCGCCGATTGTTTTCCACCAGGCTTGGGCTATCGGTACGAGTAATCTCGCGGACGGCTTCGTCGATGGCATCTGGCGGAATATTGGGATTGATGTTTTCAAGTGCTGTCCGCAAGCGCCCTTCCAGAATAACTTGATTGTATTCTTTGCGTTCGCAGGCCAGCCCGTCCGGGCTGATATCCGGGCCGAAGGCGGTTTGCCAGCCAAGCGACTGGAACCACTCCAAGGAAGTTTGCTCAAGGGTATTTTCGTTTATGGTACTCATCTGCGTTTCCTGGCCTGCTGTCTTGTCTTATAAAGCCTTTCTGTAAAGCCGCCTTCTTGTTCAAAGGCTTTGGCCTGTGCGGCAATCTGGCGGTCCAGGAAATAACAGCACAGATTCAAAAGAGAAAGCGCCGCATTGGCCACAAACACCGAAGAAGGAATGGTTCGACACGGACGTTCACCGACCGGCACGGACGAGGCGTCATTAGGAGCATCTTCACTGTCCGTGTCAGGCTGTGCTCGCCTATGTTCCTCTGCCACCCACGCCCGCACATCGTCCAGGGTCGAGCAGCGGCGCGCCTTGAAGCGTTTAAGCGCCGGACGATCCGGCGCCCACTGCGGCAACCCCCGCTGCCGCAAAAAATCCTCATAATCCAGCCGCAGCTC
>JBHHWX010000573.1:0-3835 GCA_046756745.1 bacterium
GCGGATTGCTGGAAACAAACTCCCCCTCTGCAACTTCACGGCCGTCAAAAGTGACTCGAATGTTTGGACTCAGGGTGTCTTTTTGAACAAACAAAGTCGTAGTTGTTATATTATTAAATTCATACAGCTCAACTACCTTGTCGTCCGGATCACTTTCGGCGAAAATCTGTAATTCCCCGGAAATATTGGATGTATTAAATGTTGCGGAAACCTCTCCGAAGCTATTGCTTTCAACATCTTCAAGTTTGACTGTATTGCCAATTTGAATTCTGTCAGCACTTGCATCCGAGCGATAAAAAACGACGTCTGCAGAATTCAAAATTGCTTGCCCGACATTGAAGACCTTTGCTGTCAAAGTGACGTCCTCTCCTTCGAAAACCGTGTCCGACGGCGCAGAATGCGTTAATGGAGCCATCGCCAGGTCCGGGACAGATTCAAATTCCACTGCCCAGCTATTTAAAGATGGCGAATGAAGCGCATCGTCATCGGAAAGGTTGGCGATTAATTTCAATTTTGGATAAACCGCCGCATCGATTGTCGTTAAATCGCTTCCCACAGGATTTGTCAATCCACTTAAAAGCGTATCCCATTTCGCGCTGGAAGCTTTGAAAGCGATCAGGTCGATTGTAATATCTGTTCCGGGTCGGGAGAGATCCTCCTCCCAGGAGAGGGTGCTCCAATTACTGGCAGGTCCAATTTCTATTGACGTCATGGAACTGCTTCTGCGTAGAAAAAACTTCGTATCATCAACACTCAAAATTTGATATTTTGGACCGATTTCCGGTACCGAACCTTGGGGAGCGCCTTTTACGCCAATCATTGCCCATGATTGCCGATATTGCAGTTCTCTAATACGCTGACTTCCCAATGATTCTAACGCTTGATATGCAGACTCGGTTATCGAGTATTGTGCATCATCTTTGATACCAATTAATACCACCGTTTCATCCCGGAGAGAATTTAGAAACTGTGCCATACTATCGGAAATCGCCTGACTCTTGAAAGTATCAAAAATTCGGATCTCTTCAACGGCTCCATTTACCGGGTTTAAAGTGACGAGATTGAACCCGCGTTTATTTGGACTGAGATCTTCGCCATTGACTTTGATCTGGCAGAAGTTGCCAAACCCACTGCCGTGGCCGGCCGAAATCACATTTAGATGAAAATCAATTTTTCCGGTGCGAACGTCATTATTTACAAACGAAGAATCGATGCCCTCCAAGCTATTCAATCGAAATTGCTCTGACCTTGATTGTTGCCAAACGTTGCCTCGAGTTTCGTTTAGATTGACTGTAAATGCAAAGGTAGACGACCAGAGTGAAGAATCTTCTCCCGAAATGACCCTGCTTCTCCAAAAATAAGTAGTTTTGTCTAGTAGACCTGGCGTAGCCCAGTTCGTTTGGATTTCTCCTTGTTCGGTTGAGGGTGATGTTTTTAAATAAGAGCTGTTGAATGTGGAAACTGTGTCTATCTGAAAAATTATGAACACATTTTCACGACTGAAGATTTGCGGATTATTTACAGACAGAATTGGATTCTGAATGTTGACAACAGCATGTTGCAAAGGTTGTGCTGGAAAAGTAGTGGAAGTAAAGATATCTACGAACTTATCAATGGTGTTATTCATTTCATCGAACTCGTTTATTTCGTCATTTGAGTCTAAAACAACTTTGATGTTGTGAGTGCCCACTTTCTGAAATGTCCCTAAATTCACGGTTAAGGAATCCATGAACCCGACAGGCGGGCGCGCCGATTCAGCTAATAGCCGTGTAGTTTGGGAATTTTCAAATTCATCAAAGATCTTGATGCGAAAACTGTCCGCAGCGGCAAGACCGGCATTGAAATACTTAATCGTCAACCTCACATTATCCTGCGGGGTTGGATTTTGTGGCTCAAACGTTAGATGAACGGGCTGAGTACTTAAATCCGGTTTTTCATGTAAAGTCAAATCAACGGCCGGATCGCCCAATAAAGTATATTGCTGTATGGTGCTGCGGTTTATGATGGTGCCGCCGAAGTTTTGCCAGAGCTTGATGCGCGCAAGGGCGGTGGCTTTGCCGAGAGTATGCACCGTATCCTGCAACGCATCGTGAAACAGCGATTGTAAAAGCTGGCCATCTTGAAAAATGTAGCCCCACCCGGTCGTTCCCCAAAAAGCGATAGCCCCCCGGTGCGCCAGCTTAATGAACTCTTCACCAAAACTGGTTTGAACGGGATTGGCAAATCGCGCGGTATGGCAAGTCATACTCGAGATAAATGGCAGCTTGCCGGTATTATTTAGTTCACCTGGATCACCCAGCATCAGATCCCAGGTGCGGCTGGCTGCATGGCCAACAAAATTTACCCAGACCACGCCTTTATCAATCGTGTTTAAAATATCATCCTTGTTTTCGCCTTCAAGTCTGATGTCAGTCTGCTTGTAAATCCGCAGCGGGTTGCCGCTGGGAGGAGGTTGAACGACGTAGTCTTGAATTAAACTTTCAGATTGACCGATAAAAATAGTGCGTTCGGTCTGATTAAACCCACCTGTGATGAACAAAAAGTTTTTGTGCCAGAGTTGTGGGTTTTGTTTCTCATACGCAATAATATTGTCGACTGCAACATTCGCCTCGTCTGGCGTCTCAACCGCAATTCGCCCGGAAATGAGATCCGGCAAATAATCCTCTGGCCCATCAAGACTCACAAACCAATTGTCACTTACCGGATTGCCATACGAAGGAACGAAATCCTGTTTAACACTTTCGGGGTTGTTAAATTTGGGATCCCAACTTGCGTCGCCCAAAAAAACTACAAAGGTGGGGGCGGGCGCATCCCAATTGGTATACGCGAATTGAATAAAATCTTTGACCGCCTGGGGGTGCTTTATGCCAAAATTAAACTCATCATAAAGGTCCTGGACATTCACTACAAAGGTCGAAAAGCTGTTGTGGCTTTCTCTATGCGCTGCCAGTCTTTGTGCAGCTGAGAGAAAATTCTCATGAGTAATGAGTATGTAATCCGCTTGCCGAGGGCGATTAGATTTGATGTTCAACGACTGAGCCTTTGCGATCTTCTTCGGGACTTGCCAATTTCCTTTCACATGTGCGACATATCTTTTGGTCGTTGCTCCGGTATCTTCAAAAGTTATTTGAAATTTGCCGCTACTTTCCGTTACTATTCCGTTTATCAGTTTCCTACCATTGGTGATATCAAAGACTTCTATTTGATTTTGTGAAAAATTGGAAACAGTAAAGTTGTTCGTCTCAACAGCCTCGTTTGTAAACAAGAGCACATCATCTTTCGCAATAAACTTTCGTGGGTAGCTGAGTTCAACCCAGTCAAGGTAAAACTGGTCGATCTGGGCCTGGGTATCGCCAACAGAATGAAGCTTAAGAAAATTAGTCGATTCTTGAAGAAGAGAATTGTCAATCGAGAATTCAAGCACCCTTTCCTCCCGATCCGAGAAATAATCTTCCCCAACCTCCTGGCCGTTTACTTCTAAAACAGCATGGTGATCCGGATTGGCTGCATCCCGAGTCGTGCCCCTGATCTTGAGCTTCAAAGTAGTGGTAGTGCCTTGCGTAAATAGGTCTGGCAGGTCAAAACCGAGCGTTGCAGACTCACCTGCATTTAAATAGCGCCATATCCAACCTTCACCACTCACACGGTAGGTGTCAAAAATATCAAGATTGCTGTCCCCCGAATAATAGAGACTGTCGTTTTCTAAATGCCGGGTCTCAGTAAAAAAGATATTCTCAGAAACACCGGAAGGCGCGGCATCAAAAAGGGAGATTCTTTTTCCCGGCGTGGAATCCCAGGTCAACCAGTAGACATTGACGTCGGTGTAAGGATCAAA
>JBHHWX010000574.1:0-3835 GCA_046756745.1 bacterium
CCGCGATTGAGCCATTTCCTGACTTCTTTTCTGACTTCTGGTGCGAACTCCTTTACCTGTGTGGGGTCTGTTACGATCTGCGCGTTTTCATCCACGCCGAATTGATATCCGCTTGTGGTTTTGTGAAGATGCCGGTGTTCGTTGCCCACAAACGTTTTTACGATGATGTCACGCTTTCCTAGCCTCTGCATAAAAACTCCTTTATTTTAATGAGTTATTTACCAACCCACGGCCTCGGCATAGATGGTTTGCACTGCCGGGGCGGATGTCGTTTTCAACTCCTGAAGGCGACCAAGAAGGTTCACCCCGGCTTCAAGTCCGACTGCTCCAAGACTTGCGGCCTCGGCCAACGGTTCGCCCGTTGTATCCAGGGGAAAATCGTCGAGTGTACCTGAACCTGCGGCTGTTACATCCACGCCCATGATGTATGCCCTAAGTTTATTGTTGTCCTTGTCGTACTTCCATACGATGCCCTGACTATCGTCGTCGTCAACGACGTTCAGGAAATCGAGATTGTTGACCATTCCAAAATTGCCGATTGCAGGCATCGGAACGCCACCGGTAGGATAGGTCAGTGAACCGTCGCCGAAGGCGATCTTGACACGGTTCCGTTTCATCCGAAGCTCAGAAGAACGGTTTTCTTTCTCTATTGTGACAGTTACGTCACTCGCAGCTAAAGCTGGCATAATAAAGCCCTCCTATTCGATTTAATAAAGGGGGCCGAAGCCCCCTTATTTAATCCTGACCAGCTTATGAACTGGCGAATCCAACAGTGGAACCGAGATTTGCATTCACCTCAGCCCTGGCAATTCCCAGTACATACGGGATGCCGGAGCCGGATGTCACTGCTGTAGTAACATCAAAGGCAACGGAATTGCCTTTATTCAGATCAACCGGCGTGGTATCGCCGAGATCCTTGTAGACCACTGCACCAACGGCCTGAGCGGTGGTTGCGTTCGGGGCCGTAATGGTCCCGTTCGTGCCGTCCAGTTTATCGGTGAGCGTTCCCGCACCGTTCGGAGCAGTGTACCGGTCGAAATCCGCGACAAGCGCTGTATTCGTTCCGGCGACCTCAAAGATCGCGCCGACCTCAAGGACTGTGAAAAAGTCCCTGACTGTGAAATGCGCCTTCACACCCGTTGAGTTGAACGGCGACGGAGAGGCCACATCGGGCTCCGGCTGCAAGGCATAACGCGATTCCCAGCCGAAACCGGCGCCACGAAGAGGGCGGCTGAACAAACCGGCAGCCATCAACTCCGCACTTCGGCGTTCATTGGGTTTAAAGATATTGAGAATGCTCGACGCGCAACGAACCTGCGCCTTGTGTGTCAGATAGGGCGCAATCCACGTCGGAGCAATCTTAGCCCACAATTGATTCATGCGGGTGATTTTGCTGATTTTTGGAAACCAAAGATTCATTTGTGTTGCCTCCTGTTTAAAGGGGATTGATTACGATGACGTTACATAGATGATTCTGGCCTCACCGTCATTACTGGTCGGCCACACCTCGCCGAACGCAAGCATCCCGTACCATGCCACCGCCCTTTGAAGACCGAAGTTGCCGGGAATGGCCGCCCGAAGTTCAGGCGTCAGGACTTCCACCATCGCAACGGCGTCTTCGCCGAACACAACCATCTCCCCAAGGACGTTGCCGGTGCCCTTCGATCCAGAGAGCGCGTTTCCGTGCGTGACTTCCACGCATCTGATGTGCTCGATCATACCGACCTCTCCGCGATAAAATGCCATGTCGGGCTGAATGTAACGCCGCCAGTCCGAGAACTCCGGATCGTCCTTTATGCCGCGAAGGGCCTTTGTCGAAGACAAGGCAATCCAGTCGTCGCCCTCGTAGGGCTCGACATGAATGGTCGATGCCAGGTAGTCCCTGATCTGCTTCATGTGATAGACATTGACATTAGATGTCGCAGTTGCCGGGGTCGCTCCGGCATCCGTAGTGAATGTACCTGTTGCAGACCCTTGTGGGGCATAGCGGATTTGAGCGCCCTTGAATGCCGTGGCGCACACGGTATCCAGGGTTAGCTTCATCGCCTTGATAAGTGATTTCTGAATGAAGTCTTCCGGGTTGAAGGCCGAAAGCAGTTCGGTCTCCTCGTCGTACTCGACACCGCGCCCGTACTTGCTAACCGTGATGGTCGTCGCGGCAGTCGCCATCGTATCGATGGGAATCTTCTGATTCCGACCGATGACCGCACTGGTGGGCTCCGCAATGTTTCTGGCGCGACCGATGGTAATGGTGTCGCCCTGTTTTCTGCCCATGCCGGGCTCGGGCCGTACAAACTGCAGAAACTTTGTTCCTGCAATTGAGGCAAACCGTAATTTTTTAGACAAAGCACGGTTCCGCATCGTCCCTGACGGAATATCCGGAATCCATTGAAATGCTGACATTTTGACTCTCCTCTAAGAAAAGTCCGTGCGAAAACGCGCGTTGCCTAACCCTAGATCCTGTTGGCCAACTTTGATCGGTACAGGCCGTCCTTTCGCTGGTTCGACCTATGCAACTGCATCGCACCAACCAAAGTGTCGGGTTCGGAATCGTCGTCCTTCGCGCCGGACCGTTTATTTACACGAGAACCCGGACCAAGCACGCCGCCCGCGCTCTTCCGGTGTTCATGTTTTTTCTGTTTGTTACCTTCGACTTTGGATAACACTTTTCTGGCAATACTGATGAACTGCTCCTGCGGAGGCACGGCCCTGAACCAATTTGGATTGTTCTTAGTGATTGCATCGACCTCGTTCTGAAACAACGGGAGCGCCGTTTTGTCGAGACCGACTTCATCAAGAGCGATCTCCGCTAGCTCAGTTGCCTCTTGGCGCTGACGCTCGGTGCGACGCTGGGCCTCGGCTGACTCTTGGCTTTCGGATCGAACTCGAGACACCGCATTGTGTTGGGCCTCGGCCATTTTCCTGGCGATTGCGCCATAGACCTTGTTGATCCGCTCCGGGTCGTCTTCCGGAATTTCCCTCACGGCATTCAGGAGGTCTTCGCTGTATTTCCGCGTCAACTCCTCAAGATCTTCGTTGCCAGCCTTGTTGTTTTGGGCCGACTCCAAGCGTTCAAGCCTCTCAAGGGCGGCATCCAACGATCTCTTGAGTTCCTTCCTGGACTCGTTGGTGTCGTCGTACCGCTTTTTCCAAGTCGGGCTGTTTTCGTCTTCGTCTCCCTTGTCCTCATTGGAGCCGCCAATATCATCCGTATTGCTGTCGTCTTCGTTGAGTGCTTCTCTTTCGTCGTCTTCGCTGTCGTCTTCCAATGAGAGGCCGACACCGGCGCCGTAGTTCTCGTCGGTATCGGGGTCATCGTCGGACGAAATCCTTAACCGCCGGTCCGTAAAAGGAGAGGTGGCGTCAAGAAATGATTTGATCTTCATGGGAACTCCCTATGTGCCCGCTAAAGAAGCCGGTCTATGCCGGGGGATAGCGGTATGTATGTGACCGACCTTACTTGGTGTTGCCGTCGCCGCCGTTGATGCCGGTGGTCGTTAGCTTCCCGCCGGTTAAAGGAAACTTTTCAACGCATTTGAATCCAGCCTCGGCCACGGGCTTGTGGCCGCCGTTGCCTTTGCCGTAATTCATGTCCTTTTTTTCATAATCCATGTGTTTCATTCAAGTGCCCTCCATTGAGGTAGGTGTGAATCGCGCACAAAAAAAACGGCGCGACGAAAATTCCTCCGTAATGAGGATTCTGGCACGCCGTTCCAGGAATGTGTGGACTATGCGCTTATTTATTCAGTTTTCACTTAGATTATTTCATCATTGACCTCAATTGTCAACACCTTTGCTGCTGATAGTCCCAAACTAAATCCTCGCCGAATTCCTC
>JBHHWX010000575.1:0-3831 GCA_046756745.1 bacterium
TAACATGATAAAATTCTTGAAAATGAAATCCTGTGCATCTTGAGAATCCTGTTATTCTGTCAAAAATCTGCTAATTCTTTGACATCCCTGTGATTGGTTACGTGTTTTTTCGTGCCTCGACGCTTTCAAAAAAATCTTGACATCGATACCCCGAATACGTAATTTGTGCAATGAACCTTCCGCAAATCCTCGACCTTCTTCAGCGCGACCCGAAGTTTATGCGCCAGGTCACGGCTTGGCGAAGTTTAGCGCGACAACCCGGTCAGTACGCCGAGTTTCCTGAAAACTTGAACGCAGCATTGATTCAAGCCCTTCAAAAGCACGGAATTCAAAAACTCTATACCCATCAGACAGAATCGATAAAATTTATTTTAGAAGGCAAAAATGTCGTGGTGGTCACGCCCACCGCCAGTGGCAAAACCTTGTGCTACAATTTACCCGTGCTGCATACCGTCATCGAAAATCCGCACGCGCGAGCGCTCTATCTTTTCCCGACCAAAGCGCTTTCACAAGATCAAGTTGCAGAGCTTCATGAGCTGGTCACGCTTTTAGCTGCAAATATCGATTTCGATTTGAAAACATACACCTTTGATGGCGACACGCCGGTTTCGGCGCGAAAAGCGATTCGCAGCTCCGGACATATCGTGGTAACAAATCCCGATATGCTGCATCAAGGCATCTTGCCTCATCACACCAAGTGGGTAAAACTATTCGAGAATCTACGGTATGTGGTGGTCGACGAGCTGCATCATTACCGGGGGATTTACGGCAGTCACTTAGCCAATATTTTACGGCGGCTCAAACGCATTTGTCAATTCTACGGGTCCAAGCCGCAGACTATCTGCTGCTCAGCAACCATCGCCAACCCGAAAGAGCTCGCAGAACAAATCGTTGAGGCGCCCTTCGAATCGGTCGACCGTAATGGAGCGCCGCGCGGCGAAAAAGTCTTCATTCTCTACAATCCCCCGGTCGTGAATCGTGAATTAGGTATTCGTCGATCTTATGTCAAAGAGGCCCGCGCCATCGCTCGAAAATTTTTGCTGAACAACATACAGACGATCATCTTTGCGCGAACACGACTGAGAGTGGAAATTCTGCTGACGTACCTAAAGGGGATGATGCGAAAAGCGAAAAAGTCGGCGAACCGGATTCGCGGCTATCGGGGCGGCTATTTACCGACAGAGCGGAGGGAGATCGAGAGAGGACTGCGCAGCGGCGACATTCTGGGAGTGGTGAGCACCAATGCTTTGGAATTAGGCATCGACATCGGTCAACTGCAAGCGGCAGTGATGGCGGGTTACCCGGGCACCATCGCGAGCGCTTGGCAACAGGCGGGCCGGGCCGGCCGGCGCAGTGAAGCTTCGGTGGCGGTTTTGGTGGCTTCAAGCGCGCCTATCGATCAATATATCGTCAACCACCCGGATTATTTTTTCGGCAAAGCCCCGGAGTCAGGCGTCATCGACGCTAACAATCTGGTTATTCTTCTCGATCATATTAAATGCGCCGCCTTCGAGCTGCCATTTGAAGAAACCGAGAAATTCGGTGTGGAAACCACGCGGGACATTCTGGAATATTTAGTTGAAAACAGAGTGCTGCATTACATGCCGGCGCCTGCCGGCAGCGATGGACCGGGGAAATACCACTGGATGACCGACGCCTACCCGGCCGAAGCCGTGAGCTTGCGCAGTGCGACGCCCGACAATGTGGTCATTATCGATACGACCAACGAAGAACGGGTTATCGGCGAAGTCAATCTGCTCGACGCCCCGGTTATGCTGCACGACGACGCCATTTACATCCACGAGAGCAAACAGTACCATGTGGACAAGCTGGATTGGGATCGTCAAAAAGCCTACGTGCATCAAGTGGATGTCGATTATTATACTGACGCCCATACCGACACCAGCTTGCGGGTCTTAGATATGAGCGAAGAGCAGGGAATTCCTGAGGGCAAGAAAGGCTATGGAGAGGTCTACGCCCACTGGCAGACGACCAAATACAAAAAGCTGAAATTCGAGACCCACGAGAACATCGGTTTCGGTAAAGTCGAGCTGCCGGAAATGGAAATGCACACGACAGCGTATTGGTGGGAATTTCATTCAAACGTAGCTGAACAATTGCGCATGCCTGAATCTTCTTTGGGCGACGGCCTGAAAGCGCTGGCGAATGCTTTCGAGACGGTTGCCGCGGTTTATATGATGTGCGACCCCAGGGACATCCGCGCCATGCCGATGGTACGCGCGCCCGTCACTCAGCGAGCGACGATTTACATCTATGATAACCATGCCGGCGGGGTCGGTTTCAGTCAGAAAATGTTCCATCTCCATGATGATCTGAAACAAGCGGCATTGGAGCTGATCGAAAATTGTTCTTGTGAGATCGGGTGTCCTTCTTGTGTGGGCCCGGTTCTGGAGGTGGGCGAGAAAGGCAAGGAAAGCGCGGTCGCATTGTTGCAGCTTTCCTAAATAGTGTCTGAACGAAAACTCGAAAAATGCGCGATTTAAAAACCTCTTCGCGAAGGCGTCCCGCCGAGCCTAGAAGGAATTCACCCTCGGCCAGGAGGCCTTCGGGAAGAGAGGGTCGTTTTCGTTCAGACATAACTTGTTTTTGTTGCACAATGAAAAATAAGTTAGCCTCTGTGCTGTCATTCCGGCGATCTTTTGTGCCGAAATCTCCATGTTAATGCAGAAGATTCCTGATAGAAGCATTCAGGAATGACAGTTTGCATCAAAAACTGATTATGGCGAAGGCGAACTCGAAGGTTTTGGCATTGGTTTGGGACGTGGGGTCTGTGGTTTCGGACGTTCGAAGTCCTCACCTTGAAATCCAAACAAGGTCATCGTGGGTTCATCCATATCAATTCTCCTTTAATTCTAATAATTCTATCATTTGGATGGCATCAGGATTGGTTAACAACATGCTTCGTCTGTATTCCTTAAAAACTTCACCATCTGATATTTGTTCCCGAAAAATTTGGACTTCTTCGAGAAACAATTCCGCTTTTTCCGCTGACCCAGAGTAATGGCGGCACCAGCCTTCGATCACGGCCCCGTCTTCCATATAAACTCTGAGCCAGGAATTGGTGTAGGTATAAAGCACATCACCCCAAACATTTTTGCTCATGCTGAATTTGTTCGGCACCCAATAGGTTTTGACCGCATAACCGACGACGGAGCCGACGGCCACAGCGAGCAGTCCCAGTGTGGACACACTGATGACGCTCAAACCACCAAAAGTCAAATTCGTGTCTTTTAAAGGAATATCGAGAGGCATCAGGTAATTCGGAAATAATGATCTTATTAACAAGTACAAAACTGCAATCGCAATACTGAAAAGAAGGGAGTCAATAAAATATCTAAAGTCCGACTGCTTTGCATAATACAGGCTGAGCCTTTTGCTGATAATAGAGCTTATTTTGATGCTCACAAATCCAGGCATAAGCAAGATAAAAATTTTCAGAGCCGTCACGCTTGTCGGCACCAAAAGGGGGACCTCCTGATAAATAACGTTCAGAATTGTTTTTCGCGACTTCTTTATTATGAAAGATCAAGAAAAAAATGTCAAAAGTAAACAAAAAAATCTTGAGCACAAAACGGTGCTGCCTATTGCTTTTCACATCTTACAACTCTATATTGACCGTATCCCTACTTTTATATTTTTGAAGACGAGCTCAGATCGTCTTTTTAGGCGCTTAGCGCCGTACATCGACAAAGATTGTCGATAATTTTGATTGACAATTTCCGATTAGAGAAGACGAGCTTCTTATAAAAATCGAATATCATAGATCGCATATCGTAAATCGTATATGTTCGAGTCCAGCTCCGGAATCTG
>JBHHWX010000576.1:0-3815 GCA_046756745.1 bacterium
CAGATGATTTAAGTTTATCCGTCCTGCAATCGTTCGCGTGCGAGGGACTCCCGGTAAAATTCATGACCAAAGCGAACAATAAATGCACAATTGTTCTCAGCAGCCATGAGACGGAAACCGCCAAAAAGCTCATCCTGAACCACTCAGGACAAAACTCGTTGGAAGAAAACCATGACCTCGGTCTGCTGTCTGTCATCGGCGTCGGAATCAATTTCGGAACGGATGTGACGTCGAAGATAACGAACGTGCTTGCACATCTTCACATTTTAGCAGATTTTTTTCATTTCTCTGAAAGTCGACTGAGTTTCGGGATACCTAAGGCGAAGATAAAGCTCGTTGCAAATGAGATGCATCAGGCTCTATTCCAGCATCTGCCCAGAGGCGTCAACTTAGGGCCCCAAATTCACTCCTTAGACTCTCTGGTTAATAAGGCTGGAGGACAAGACATGGGGAAAGCAGTCCCATAGGGACAAATGAAAATAGCCAGCCAATTTATTGGCGGGAAAAAGGTGCGAACAATTTCCAGTCCCGAAGGGACGATTGAATTGTTGTGACGTGAGGTCAACAAGAAAGGAGACCAATGGCTCATTCATACATAAGCATATATATCCATTACATATTCAGTACTAAGAACCGTCAAAAGATTATCAAGCCTGAATTAGAAGATCAACTCTGGCCCTACATGGGTGGAATCGCTCGCGAAAATAAAATGAAAGCACTTGCCATTGGCGGAATGGAGGATCATGCCCATGTTTTTTGTCCCTTCCTTCAAAACTGTCGATATCAAAAGCCATTCAACTGGTTAATCGACAACACGGTAAACTACATCAAAAACCAGAAACAGCATCATAAGAAGCAGACCTTTCAGGAAGAATATCTGGCGATTTTGAAGAAACATGGTATCAAATATGATGAGCAATACCCGTGGGGCTGATTCAGCCGTCCCTATGGGACTTTTTATTAAATCATTCATATTTCCAGAATTAAATTTCTGGACTATTCTCACATGTCTCTACGGGACAAAGTTACACCGCCTACATTAACATTCAACCAACGGATGAAAAACTTTTTCATCTTTTTCAAATGTTTGGCGCTGTGATTTTAGAGGCCTGGACAAAAAGACTATTTTCTTAGCGAAGGCGTCCTCGCCGAGCGATTTTTACCCTGAAGTCTACGATGAAAAGCCCTCGGCGAGACGCCTTCGGGCAAGTAAGCTTTGACTTTTGTGACAACCGTTTACGTAGGAAATCTTGATGAAAAAATATAACGTTGCCATCGTCGGCGCCACCGGTCTGGTCGGTAGAGCCTTTATAGAAATTTTGGCGGAGCGGAATTTCCCAATCGAACATCTACGCTTATTAGCACGCGAACGCTCCTCCGGCAGGACCCTCCGTTTCGCAGACCAAGAGCTGAAAGTAGAAACCCTGACCCCAAATTCATTTAAAGGTATGGACATTGCTCTGTTCTCAGCAGGGGCACACGTGAGCTTAGAATATGCTCCCATCGCAGCGGAATGTGGTGTGACCGTGATCGATAACAGCAGCGCATTTCGCATGCACGAAAAAGTGCCGTTAGTGGTTCCGGAAGTGAATCCACATGCCTTAAACAGTCCCTCGAAAATCATCGCGAACCCGAATTGTTCGACCATTGAGATGGTCGTGGCGCTCAAACCGTTACATGACGCGGCATGCATAAAACGGGTGGTCGTTTCTACGTACCAGGCGGTTTCGGGAAAGGGGTCGGATGCTATACAAACACTCCTACACGACAGTCGCGCTTATCTCAAAAACCGAACTAAATGTAAATCCGCTCAAATCGCCTTTAACCTCTGTCCTCAAATTGATACCTTTTTGACAGACGGCTCCACAAAAGAAGAGATAAAGATGGTTTTGGAGACACGGAAAATATTGGAAAAACCGGTTCTGCCCATATCGGCGACCTGCGTCCGGGTTCCGGTTGTCAACAGCCACGGTTGCAGTCTTAATGTCGAATTTGAACATGCCTTGCCCGTAGATGAAGCCAAGGAATTGTTGTCGAAGGCAGCCGGCGTCGTCGTCATGGATAACCCGCAAAAGGAGACCTATCCGACCCCGCTGCACGTTTCCGGCAAAGACCAGGTCTTCGTCGGGAGAATTCGCCGCGATCATTCTGTTGAAAATGGGCTGAATTTATGGATTGTTGCCGATAATTTACGGAAAGGAGCGGCGCTTAATGCCGTACAAATCGCAGAACGGCTTATCCTTCTGAACGAATAATATTATGTGTGCTTAATTGTCTTCACGGTGACCTTCTCGTTCCAAAACTCCTGTTTTGGAACGTAATAAACTTAGAAACTCTGTTTCGATAAGTCGTTATGCAAAGGCGACGATATAAATGTCGTGTTACAAACTCTTTACGAGTTTTTGGACCGCCTTCAGCGATCTTACAAAAGTTGGTAATGGGTCAGTCAGTGGCAGCCGCAAACCGTTCCCAATGTTGGCGGCATCCTGCGCGATGTGCATCTTGCGGACGCCAGCAATGGCTGGGCGGTCGGTCACGACGCCGAGGCAAACAAAACCCTGATCATACGGACGACAGACGGGGCAGCGTGGCTCAGATCAAACCATCCTCAACACACGGGTCAGCTCAGCGCTGTGTTCTTTGTCGACTCCAACAACGGCTGGGCCGTGGGTCAAAATCAGGTCAGCGACGCTCCCATCATTCTGCACACAAGCGATGGCGGCCAGACCTGGGAGGAGCAGACGCATGCCGTCACAACCGGTAACCTGCGGGACCTCTTCTTCGTCAACCCGGATACCGGTTGGGCCGTGGGCGCCGCCGGCAGTGAGGCCCTTCTCTTAAAAACCACAGACGCCGGCGCAACCTGAAGGGCCCTGACCCCACCGCAAACCACCGAAGCCATTGCCATCTTGTTTACCTCGCCTCTGCAAGGGTATATGGCGACAAATCTCATCAGCGGAGGCAATGAGTCGGCAAGGCAAACCAGAAGCAAAAGCGCTGAATCTACAACGCTATATGAGACAACGGATGGCGGAAATAGTTGGACGCAAATCCTGAACACCCTTGCCGCCGCTTACACCCACGCCTTGAAGATAGTGGAAAAGAGCAGCGTGTCGGCCTACATAGTGGGTTCCCGTTCCGGCACAGGGGATTCCGGTCCATTCATCGGGCATGCTACAGTAAGCCCAACCTCCCAGTTATCGAGTATTGAATTAACGCCATCGAGTATAAACATGCAGGTAAATGATAGCCAGAATTTCACCGCCACGGGCAAGGATCCGCAGGACAATACGGTCACCATTCCCAACCCGGAGTGGCAAGTCTCCGGCGGCGGCACGCTTTCGCCCAGCGGCGCCAACGCCGATTTTACGGCCACGCAGCCGGGGGATTACACCATCACCTGCCGGGAGGTTGGCACCACGATTGCGGATACCGCCGATATCCATATCAGCAATCCCACAAGCGTCGACAGCGACCCAGAAGTGCCAACAGAGTTTGGCCTGGCCCAGAACTACCCGAATCCGTTCAATCCGGCCACGACCATTGAGTTTAGCGTCAAAGCAACGAGTCCTGTCTTGTTGAGAATCACCGACCTCCGCGGCCGCCTGGCGGCAACCGTAACCGATGCCGTTCATCAGCCCGGCGTTTACAAAATCAATTTTGACGCCCGGAATTTGGCGTCGGGAGTGTACCTGTATCAGATTCGGATGGGAGATTTTCAGGCGGTAAGAAAGATGGTACTTTTGCGATGAGGACTCCTACTCCTACTCATACTCGTACGCTTACTCGCTTTTCAAAGACTCCAGGAGCGAGTA
>JBHHWX010000577.1:0-3780 GCA_046756745.1 bacterium
ATGACCGTCGATAGCAAATTGGATGAAGGATATTCTAATGAATATCAGCTCAAGTTGAGCTTAAATGGCGGACACTTGAGCGCACTGCCATTTCTTGTGCATGAGAATGTTCAGTATAATATTAAGTTTAATTTTTATCACAGACATACCGTTACACCCAACTGGCATAACCGGTCTAAAGACCTGTTTGCTTACATTATGAGCCTTGGGGTTCGATATCATTTTTAGAATATGCGGAACTTCTTATGGAAGGTGTGAGTTTTGTTTTGAATGTAATAAATGATGTTGTTGAAAAACTCTGTCAGAGTTGATGCTATACTCTATACCGACATTCTTGTATGACTCAACCCTGACAGAGTTACAAATTAACCCATTCAGGAAGAACGATTATGAATAGAAGACAATTTATTAAACAAAGCGCTTTTTTCGTTTCCGGTATGACCGCGACAGCCCTGACAGGTCCATTGTCCAAAGCGTTCGCTGCGAAAAACATATCGCAGGGAAATTTTGCTCTCAATGTGATCACAGACGACCCGGGAAAAGCAGTTCCACTTATTGAAGATTTTATCAAGAGTACAAAGTGGAATCAAAAAAACATCCGGTTTTCGGAGCACGTCCTTTCGGGAAATTATGTCGGCGATCTGGTCATGATCCATAACAATATCTTGGTCAATTATCATCATCCACAAGATGAAATTGCTCGGAGGATTTGGAATGTTGCTCGAGAGTTGGGTCTGCCGAAAACTCTGGAGCAGCCGAAACTTCTTCAATTTCGGACCGAAGACCCGAAGCAATCGCCCAAATATGTGAATGTCTTTCGTCGGAATATTTTGATCCATCAATTTGACATTGACCGCGACCGTTCAGGTGTTGAAATACACGGTTCGAAAGGCGGGCTGGTGCTTTCTCTCAAAGAGAAACAAGTAAAAATTCTTTCGGCTACCTGTAAACACCAAACCTGCGTCAAAATGGGCAGCATGAGCCAAGCCGGACAAAACCTGGTATGCATCCCGAATGAGGTGCGGATTTCTATGGCAGGAGAGAATTCATTCGGAGTAGACAGTGTTTCGTATTAACGTTTTCGCGACCTGCCTTTATGTCCTGCTCTGTGTGCGAAGTGTCCCGGCTTCAGGGGACAACGCGCCGATCTTTGAGGTCTCGACCAGCAAATTCCTTCTGGGTACCAAAGTAGATATTACCGCTTTGCACACGGACATCATTAAGTGCAAAAAAGCATGTTATTTTGCTTTCGAAGAAATCAATCGAATCGAGCAACTTTTGAGCGCCCACATAGAAACCAGTGAAATTTCACGGATCAATCGTTCGGCAGGAATGGAACCGGTAAAAGTGGGTTCGGAAACCTTTGCCATGATTGAGCGCGCTCTTGGATATGCCAAACGCTTTGACGGTTTTTTTGATATTTCCATTGGGCCTGTGACGGAATTGTGGGGGTTTAATGGGGAAGCCCCGGCCGCCATTCCGGATGATGAAAGACTGCGCGCTATGCTGAAATTGGTAGATTTCAGCAAAGTCAGGTTAAATGCTGGGGACAGGACCGTTTTCTTGCCCCTCAAAAAAATGAAACTCGATCTTGGCGGCATTGCCAAAGGATATGCCGTAGACAAAGCTGCAGAAGTTCTTCGCAAGCATGGCATCAGCACATTCTTAATTAACGCCGGGGGCGATATTTATACGAGCGGCCGCAAAGATGGAAACAAACGCTGGGTCGTCGGCTTGCAGCATCCCAGAAAACCCAACAACCTGTTAGCAACATTTGAGCTGAGCGATTTTGCGGTCGCAACCAGCGGTGATTACGAACGCTATTTCGAGGAAGGGGGTAAGCGTTACCATCACATCATCGATCCCAAAACCGGTTATCCGGCGGAGTTGACCCGCAGCGTCACGGTTTTCGCGCCGACAGTCGAGGAAGCGGATGTTTGGGCCACTTACCTCTTTATCGCCGGCATAGAAAAGTTTAAGAAAGACAAAAGAATCTCCTCGATGAAAACCATTTTTGTGGACACACACGGCGGGATTCAATTCGATGAGTCTTTGAAAGCGCATTATCGTCTGTCATTCGATACCAGATAATTTCGGGTTATCAGCATCCTGCGGAAAAATCCTCACAGGAAATAACGGTAAAATAACATCTCCACAAAAGTATCCAACGGAACAAACCGGCGAGTAAATCGTTGTTCACAAAAAAATAAAGTCAAAATAATTTCATACAAAATAATTCAATCTTTGTTAAGCATTTTTGACTTTATTCGATCCGATGAGCGAGAAAACGCGCTCTGTTTGTCTAATATCCCGACTTTTCGGGGTAAAGTTTTTGTCTCTCAAGATCCTACCGAAGCTTCGCCTCATACCGATAAGAAAATTTTGGAGGGATACGGAAACGGAATTGACACAGAAAGTTGTTAATCACGTGAACTGCATTGAATTGGGTTGACTGTGAACAATTATTTTTGTACTATTTGTTTATCGGCAAGTGTTGCTTTTGGCTGCATAAATTAATGGCGCTTTGAACTGAGTTTGAAGACCAAGTATAGTGTCATATCGAATCCCGATATTTTTTGTCGGGTGAGAAATCCGAGAACGGCAGTTGCTGGTACGTCATGCATTCTTATTAAGGGCTAAATCTTTTACTCGACTGCGAAAATGGAATCCCAAAACCCAAATGAATAAAATGGCTCTGCCCAAACAGATTTTGAAAATGCAAATTGGGATTATCGACAATAGGTTGCCGATGTTGTTTGGCTGTAAGCGCTTAACCTATTTCTTACTCATCGCTCTCTTGCAATTGTCATGTCTATCCGATGCAGATCGCAACAACCTTCTGGACCCCAAATCCGACCGTTTTAAAAACGCAGGTTCGGTGTCAGGCCAAGTCTCCACGTTTTACGCGCCGGTTTCTCCCATGGCCGATGTCGAGGTTCGACTGCTTCCCGAAACGTTCGTGACAACGACCGACGCAAATGGGGCGTTTCAGTTCAAATCTGTGCCAGTGGGAAAATACACAGTATCAGCTTCGAAAACAGGATTTGCGAGCGACACACTGGCCGTGGACGTGCGTTTGGAAGGAACCGATCCCATTGACATTAAGTTACGTTTAGATGCTTTACCGGTAATCAATTCTTTTCTTGTCAATTCTTGTCGCATTGACCGCGTGTTTCCGTTAGATGATTTGTTTTTTTTAGAGGTGACGGCTCGAGTCGATGACCCTGACGGTTTCAACGATATTGATTTTGTTGAATTCGAAATTCCGGACATTGGTTTTATCGATACCCTTGACGTTACTGAAACGCCCACAGTATACTCAAAGGCCATCATCGCCTCGCAGATTGAGCTGCCGAGCCTTTATGACCTTCTCGGGATGGGATTGATGCTGAAGGCGCATGACCGTCCCGGCTTTACAACACTTTCGCAACCGAAATTCTTAGCTCGAGTCATCGGGGAATCGCCTCAAATCGACTCTCCGCAAGGATTTGAGCTCGTCAGCAACAATCCTACATTGGTGTGGAAAAAGTTAGTATTTCCGTTTGAGTTTAAGTTTAAGGTTGAAATCGTCAGCGTCGACTTAGGCATAAACATTCCTGTTTTGACCAAACCGGATATCGATAAAGCGGCCACTTCTATCGTGGTTGCCGATTCGTTAGGGCCTGGGAATTATAATTGGACCATTACTGCGATCGACAACTTCGGAAATTGCAGCCGTTCGAAAGTAGCGGCCTTCCGGATTAATTAACTATACTACTCACTTATGGATTATGGCGGAAT
>JBHHWX010000578.1:0-3767 GCA_046756745.1 bacterium
TGGGTCATTGTATCGCCTGGGGCGCGCCAGTGAAACCGAGCGTTGGGCAGTAAAATAAGAGTGATTTCTTGAGTAAAAACAGCAAGCAACTTAGCAACCCATTTTCGACCGGCGGAGGAGGTGGACATTTTGAAGCCCATATTCAGGCTTCATTTGTTATCTTAATGCTTACCGGAGGATATGCACCATGCTTACCGTGCTGGCCCATCTCGGAAATCAAGCTACAAGGCAAAATCGATGGATTCGATACTGACGATCTAATTGTTTTCATTGAGAGATACGATACCAAGGAGCGGCGAAAACTTCTTGGACAAGTGAAACATTCGATTAGTATCACTAAGGGCAACACTGTTTTTTCAGAGGTCATCCAAGCCGCCTGGAATGATTTTAATAACCCGGATATTTTTACCAAAGACAAGGACATCATCGCCCTGATAACTGGCCCGTTGAGTGCAACGGATTTTCACAATGTGCAATGGTTGTTGAACCAAGCCAGACATACCAAAAATGTAGATGAGTTTTTTAGAAATGTTGAGCAGGCCAAATTTAGCCCTGCCAAAAGTAGTGAGAAACTCGCGGTTATTCAGCACCATCTAAAGGTGGCTAACAATGATGCCGATGTTTCAAGAGACGATCTTTACTCCTTTCTTAACCATTTTCATCTGCTTGGGTATGATTTGGGGAACGAGGTTGGCGTCATCCTATCACTGCTACACTCCCATATTTCACAGTTCAACCAGCAAGACGCGCAGTGGATATGGTCGCGGGTTGTTGATATTGTGCAGACTTGGAATCAGGATGCAGGGACAATTACACTGGAAAGGCTTCCTGAAGATCTCAAAGAGGCATTCAGACGACCAACTATTGCTCAAATCCCAGAAGAATTAACGATAACTAAACCAGAGACGGCAGAAACCGATTGGAACCAACATCCGCACGCCACCGATCTTGCGCTGGCGAATTTGATCGGTGCATGGAACGAAAAGAATGATGCAGATATTGCGGTTCTGTGGGAATTAACTGGTGAAGAATATTCCTCTTGGGTGCTAAAAGCCAGAGAGATACTGCACCTTCCAGACAGCCCTTTGTCGCTTAGGAACGGGCTATGGAAGATCACGGAACGTGCCGATTTATGGGATTCTCTAGGCTCACGCATTTTTGATCAGAATCTGGATACGTTCAAAGATGCTGTTGTCGCCGTGCTGACCGAACGTGACCCATCATTTGAGCTGTCAACTGAAGAACGCAATGCGGCAAGTATTTACGGGAAAGTGCTAACTCACTCACCAACCCTCAGAAAAGGTTTGGCCGAAGGATTGGCTATAATTGGGAGTAAGCCCGAAGCCTTGAGCAACTGTTCACAGGGTAAACCTGAGGCAACAGCGGTTCTGACCATTCGAGATATATTCACAAATGCAGACTGGGTATTGTGGGGTAGCCTAAATAACCTACTGCCCATTTTGGCTGAGGCTGCACCTGGTGAGTTTTTGGATGCGGTGGAAAATGCATTAAGTTTATCGCCTTGCCCATTTGACGAGCTTTTCTCTCAGGAAGGCGACGGCATCAGTGGAGGTAATTATCTGACCGGCCTACTTTGGGCCTTGGAAGGTCTGGCATGGGACGAGAAGTATCTTGTTCGAGTTTGCGTTATCCTTGGTGAGCTTGCCAACCATGATCCAGGTGGCAATTGGGCAAATCGGCCAGACAATTCTCTATTTACCATTTTGCTGCCTTGGCTTCCGCAAACCATTGCCTCCATTGAAAAGCGCAAAGTTGCTGTTCAAACACTCGGTAAAGAGTGGCCGGAAATTGGTTGGAAACTGATCATCAGTCTGTTGCCTAACCAACATCAAATATCAACAGGTTCTCACAAACCGTCATGGCGCAACCCTATACCCGATGACTGGGAAGAGGGAGTGACGCATCAGGAATATTGGGATCAGGTGTCATTTTACGCTGAGCTTGCAGTTTCGATGGCCGATCATGATCCTACAAAGCTTGCTGAGCTTATTGATCATTTCGATAACCTACCTAAACCTTCATTTGATAAGTTGCTTGACGTCTTATCGTCGGAAACTATTTCCAGCTACCCTGAAGATCAGCGACTTCTTATCTGGGATCGCCTTAGGAAGTTCACAGCCAAACACCGACGGTTCTCCGATGCAAAATGGGCCTTGAATGACGAATTACTCTCTGCTATTGAAGCAGTTGCCGATAAGCTGGCTCCATCTACTCCTTTGAATCTTTATCAGCACCTATTCTCTGATAGTGATTTTGACCTTTATGAAGAAAATGACAATTGGGAGGAACAGCGGAAAAAACTTGAGGAGCGGCGTCAAAATGCCGTAGAAGAGATATTGCGAGCAGGAGGTATCAAAGCAATCATAAGATTTGCCGATGCCGTTGAATCACCGAGGCAGGTTGGACATTCTCTCGGTTATATCACGGACGCAGCGATTGATTCAGTTTTACTGCCTGAGTATCTGGAAGTAGAAAATCGTAAGCTCTTGACCTTTACAAGTGGATATGTTTGGAGCCGCCAATATACCAAAGGCTGGCCGTGGGTTGATGAGCTAGACAAGGCGGATTGGTCTGATTACCAACTTGCGCGGTTTCTGAGTTTCCTACCGTTTACCAATGAAACCTGGGAACGTGCAGCCTATTGGCTTGGTGAGGCAGAGGATGAATATTGGTCAAGAACCAATGTAAATCCCTATCACACGGATGGTCAGTTAGATATTGCAATTGATAAGCTGATTAAGCATGGAAGGCCCCATGCCGCGATTGACTGCTTAAATGGGATGCGCCATGCCAAGCAGCCAATTGATGTGGCTCTATGTATCCGTGCTTTGCTTGCCGCATTGTCATCAACGGAACCAACTTACGCAATGGATAGTTACCATATCGTTGAACTCATCAAGTTTCTTCAAGCAAATTCCGAGGTGTCTTCGGATGATCTTTTCCGTGTTGAGTGGGCATACCTCCCGTTACTGGATCATCATCGCGGGGCTTCGCCCAAATTACTCGAATCCCGTCTCGCCAGCGACCCAGAGTTTTTCTGCGAAGTGATCAGATTGATTTATCGTTCGAAGAAAGAGGACGTGGACAAGAATAATTTATCTGAGGATTTGAAGGCGATTGCAACGAATGCCTGGCGATTGCTTCATGAATGGCAAACTCCCCCAGGAACGCAGGATGATGGTAGTTTTGACGGTACCCAATTCACACATTGGCTTAAACGTGTCAAAGAAATTTGTAATGAAACCGGCCATTTGGAAGTCGCCCTTATCAATATCGGCGAGGTGTTAATTTATTGTCCTGCTGACGCAGATGGGCTATGGATCAACCGCACAGTAGCTGAGGCACTGAATAGTCGTGATGCAGAAAATATGCGCGATGGCTTTAGAACAGGGGTATATAACTCGCGTGGTGTCCACTGGGTCGATCCAACTGGAAAGCCAGAACGAGACCTGGCAGAACAATTTAGGCAAAAAGCAGAGGATGTTGAAAATGCAGGATTTCAGCGTTTTGCGGTGATGCTGAGAGGACTGGCTGATAGTTATGATCGTGAGGCTGAACGTATCATCGCTGAACATAAAAGAGAGAATGAAGAAGATCAACAAAGTTGATTGCCCAAAAAGGTTGATTTTCCCTATGATACTGCCCAACAAATCGCTTAACTTGACGCCCAGAGCCCGGCTTTTGCAGTGGTTGGCGTCTTGCGTGGGGCAGGAGCGGGGAACTGTCGGGCTGCACGCGCGCAAGTT
>JBHHWX010000579.1:0-3757 GCA_046756745.1 bacterium
GGAAGGAGAGAGGTCACATGCGAAAGAGTTGCTTCTTGGTTTTTTTGTTATGCCTGCTGGCGTTTTTAAGCGCTTCGGCTTTGTTATCCCAAGATCGAATCATTACAGTCCCGAAAAAAGTTGCGGGCGCTCCCTTTAAAATTACGGATAGCGAAGACCTGTTCGGAAAAGCGTATCGCTGGTTTATAGAGGGGGAAGTCGAATGGGCCGCAGACAGCCTGCGAAAGCTATTAAGTCTGACGCCTTTCAAACTCGATGAACGCAACTACTACATCGTGGTTGCTAATTTCAAAGAGAGTCTGACTCCTATCGGCTTGCTGCATGAGGGGGCTGCTTTCAACGACACCCGGTTATACGGCTTGTCGAGCGACCAGTTGTACTACATCTTTATCTCGAAAAGCGAAAATGCGGAATCCTTTTTATCCGTCACCCTGACGGCGAAAGATTCCCCGTTTCAACAAAATCTGCTCGACTTCTTATCGCTGTTTTTACCGATTCCATCCCTACCTGGCGCATTAGGCGGACAGGAAACCATCTGGATCGATGTGCGAAAATTCGAGATTCCTGAAAAATTTCAAAAAAATTCCGACATTTCGATCATTGTCAAAAAGGAAATGAGTGCAGAAGATAATCTCGCGACCGCTTTATTCGATAACACCGCTAAGGAACGGTGGAGCTTTGGGATTGCCACAGCCATTACCAGTCAAAATGACCTGCAATTTATCATCGACAACGGCAAAATCGTGGTGGAACCCAAACCCTTTCTGGACCTGGCTGCTTTCGCCGTGATAAATTATCATTTCAGCGCCGTGGACACGAAAGCCCCGACTCTGGCCAGCTCTTTCCATCTTTTGGGTGGTGTGCGGCTTGACAAAACTGTCGAACCGATCGCCGGTTTGGGATTCGGATTCCCGACCGGCATTCCGGTTGAAGTGCACTTTTTCGCCGGTCTGAGCGTACAGCTCGAGGACAAGCTCAAGACCGGGTTTCAAGTTGGCGATGCGATCACCAGCGAAGTCGACCCGTTTAAACTCGATGTGCGGGTGCGTCCGAGATTTGGTATCGAGATCAAATTTCCGTGATGCTCTTTAAAACTCTGTCAGGGTTGAAGTCTTGCAAAAATGTCTGTCTGTATCCACAAAGATGTCTCGTCTGTATATCGTGTATAGTATTAACCCTGACAGAGTTTTTCAACAACATCATTACTAATCAGGATGATTGGATTGCTGTATGACTGGATTTTTGTGAAATTTTATTTTACATTGATCCAGTACTCCAATAATCCATCGTTCCGCGCTCAAAATCCTTGATCTTCACAAAAGGTTGCAATTTTATGCAAGACTTGGGTGAATACCTCAGCGCGGCGAAGCCGCACTGGCAAACGTGAAACGTGAGATGTGAAACGTGCCTCTCAATATGGTGTGTTTGGGAAACACTTCGCCGTTTCACGTCTCACGTCTGCCATCTCACGTGCCTTTGCCGTTATCTGCCTAATGAATAACAATTGGTAATCGGCATGCGGCGGTCTTTGCCAAAGGCTTTTTGAGTGATTTTTATTCCGGGGGGAGCTTGTCTGCGCTTATACTCGTTGCGATCCACCATACAAGCAACATTTTTTACGATCTCGCGTGGGAATCCTTGCTGGATAATTTCTTTCACACTTTTATCTTTCTCCACAAACTCTTCCAAGATGGCGTCTAAAAGATCGTACGACGGCAGAGAATCCTGGTCTTTTTGGTCGGCTCTCAGCTCGGCGGTGGGCGCTTTTGTCAGGATGGATTCCGGAATGATCGCTGTGCCCTCCTTTTGATTGCGGTGTTTGCAGAGTTTGTAAACCAGAGTTTTCGGCACGTCTTTAATCACGGCAAACCCGCCGGCCATGTCGCCGTAAAGCGTACAGTATCCGACGCTGGTTTCGCTTTTGTTGCCGGTCGTGAGCACCAACCAGCCAAACTTGTTGGAAAGCGCCATCAAGAAATTGCCTCGAATCCTGGCTTGCAGGTTCTCTTCGGTCACATCCCGTTGGCACTCTTTAAAAACGTCGCTCAAGACTTCCAAGTAACAGCTTAACGTTCCGTGAATGGGGATCGTTTCGGTTCGAATCCGCAAGTTTGTGGCTAATTTTCGCGCGTCGCGCAGGCTTTGTTCCGAGGTGAACTCGCTCGGCATGAGGACGCCCACAACATTATCCGCGCCCAAAGCGTCGACCGCGATCATGGTGGTTAAGGCCGAATCAATACCGCCGCTCAAACCGATGACGACTTTGCTGAAGCCGTTTTTGGTGACATAATCCTTGGTGCCCAGCAGGAGCGCCCGGTAGATTTGTTCCATCAAGCCTAAAGCCTGAACAGGTTTATGCTTGATCGGAGCTTTAGGGGAGTTGTCGCAGTTGCCCTCCACTGCCACAAAATTGATCTGATAGGGCGCTTTGAATTCTTTTTTGAAAAGATTGAAAGACGGATCCGATTTCCGAAAGTCTCGCAGTTTCGAAACATCCAAATCCGCAACAACGAAATCTTCTTCGAATTGCTTCGTTTGCAAAAGAATATCGCCCCGGTGGTTGACAATAAAGCTGTCGCCATCGAAAATCAGCTCATCCTGACCGCCGATAAGATTGAGGTAGACTAACAATGTTCGCGTTACCCGGGCGCGGCTCATGCCGATAGACAGCCGCTCTTTTTGTTTGTCCATGATGTATGGCGAGGCCGAGATATTCAGAATGATCTCGGCGCCGCCCAGGAAAGCTTGACTCTCGATAACCCCGTCAGGCACCCACATATCTTCGCAAATGCTCAAACCAAATTTGATCCCGTTCCACTCAAAAACCAGGGGACGCTTTCCGGGTTGGAAGTACCGCTTTTCATCGAAGACGCTATAATTCGGCAGGCAAATTTTATGGTAGAACGCGGCTAACCGCTTTTGATAGAAAACGCCGGCCGTGTTGAAAATCTGCTCTTTCTTTTGTACGAAACCTGCAATCACCATGATATCTTGGGTTTGTTCCATGATGAGGTCGAGAAAGGACACATTATCGTCGATGAACTTTGATTTTAGCAACAGGTCTTCCGGCGGATAACCCGGAATAGACAACTCCGGGAAAAGTACCATATCGGCGCCGGCTTTTTTCGCCTTTTGAATGTAGTGGATGATTTTCTCGGTGTTCCCTTCCAGGTCGCCGACGGTGGTATTGATCTGGGCTAAGGCTAAGCGGATTTGATCTGACATCGTATGCCTTTCATAGGATTTGTTTCAATCAAAATAGGGCAACCGACTGTTAAAATCAAGCTCTTTGCTCGTGAAGTTCCGATTTTGAGAGCTTCCGACGGACCGGAAAGAACCCGGATGATCGGAATGGACGGATGGGATTCCTGCCGTGAGGGGTTCATGATATTCCAATTCGACTGACGGCAGAAAGACGGGTACACATTGTAGTGAACCATGATGATTTGGCAGGTCGAATGGAGGCTGCCGAAGGAGATTTATAATGTGATAGATAAACTATACCGAGAAGAAATTAAAGATATAATATTGTTTTATTATTCCACTGTTCTATAGCTAGACTCAACCATATAACAATTTAGCAATAGCTATAGCTAAATCTCCATCGGTATCGCCTCCGAATCGAGGATTTCCTCCCAAAAGCAGGAGACGTCTCGCTTTTCCACCTCTTCAGGTGTAAAGCCATAGGCCTGGATTGGCGCTGAGCGGAAGACCGTTCTCATCTCCAAAGAGCATTATTGAACAGGATGATTGAAGA
>JBHHWX010000580.1:0-3748 GCA_046756745.1 bacterium
ATCAAAGGATAAACGGCTTAGTCAAAACACGGTCACAGACCGTGTTGGATCATTGTTGCTAATTTCTGAGTTTTCGGTCAGACACTAAAAAATTTTCCAACCGGGCGCGGGCGACAGGGTTGGCCTCGACTTCCAAGATCGAGTACAGAGCTTCAATTGTTGACTCTGCACCGGAATTTCGATTGATTTCGGTTTCCGACAAAATGCCATCGAAACAACGACCGTTTTCCGGATCGTACATTTGTTTGTTCGCCGGGTTGTTCCCGAAAAACCAGGTGGCCAAGTCGCCTGCCAGCTCAGCGAATCGTTCCTGCTGGGTCAATTCATATAACTTCAGCGAACCCACGACAGCCGGCCGGATGGCGTAAGCAATTTGATCGAATTTATCTATCCGTTGTACTCGGATCGTATCTGCAAGCACAAAATCGAGCTCGCGTGGAAATCCCTGCTCCATCCAGTAAGGGTAAAAAAAGCTCGCTTCTTTGATGGCGGCGTTTCTGAATCGGTTTTTCCCCAAAACCCGGCTCAGCCGGGCTAAGGCCTGGGTTTGGCTGTTTGCCCAGCCGTGCCAAATATTTTTCCACGACAAAAGCGCTCCAAAGGGCAAGGTCTCTTCCGCTCCAATTTGCATCTGAATCAAGCCGTCGGCAAAAGTCTCTAAGTAATTTTTCGCCCGCGAGTCGTTCGACGCCTCAGCCAAAGCCGCCAACCCGAGCATCAATTCCGAAGTGGCGTCGGCCGCTGAATTGTAAAGCAGCCACTTCGGGACGGTAAATCCGTTGAACGTCTCCGCCTCCGGATAATGAGCGAGTACCGTGTCGATATGGGCATACGTTTTGTGCAGATGCCGTTTCAACGTTTCTGCATAAGCAGTATCCTGCTTTTGATAAACCCGGACCCCTTCGCCCAAAGCCCACACAGCGCGAGCCGCCCACCATCCGAAACTCTTGAAACTGGTTTTCCCGTTGCGATTGATGGACCCGTCGGTATAAATAAAGTTATAAAATTGGCCGTCTTCTGCCTGCATATAACGGCAAAACTCCAGCAGTTTGCGGGCGTGTTTTAAGCTTGCTGAGTCACCGGTGATTTCAAAGTGACGCAGATAAACCACGGCGGCCCGCGCCACATCATCGACACAGGCGATACCCTCATTGTGTGCATCCACCCATCCGTAATCCGGATATTCGGAATAGATGTGGATGAGTGCCATTTCTTTGCCGTCGATAACCACTTCTTCATATAAGTGGTTGAGATGGGATAAATTGACGAGCTTTAAGTCTACGCTGGGCTGGGATGCATTTTGCCGGCAGCCAACAGCAGAAAGTAAAAATAGGAATAAGGTATAGGCGATCCGCACCGTGACTCTTTCAATTTTGAGTATTCAGTGTCTGAACGAAAACTCTTTAAAATGCTCAAGTACCCGTCCCCGGGTGCGTTTGACGCTTTGTAAAAACAATTGATTACGACGCCCCGAGGACGGGGCTTAGAGCTTATTTCTGAGTTTTCGGTCAGACACTATTTAGGCGCTTAGCGCCTAACATCGACAAAACTTTGCCGATAATTTTGATTGACAATTTCCGATTAGAGAAGACGAGCTTCTTTTAAAAATCGAATATCATAGATCGCATATCGTAAATCGTATATGTTCGAGTCCACCTTCTCCAGAATCTGATATACGATATATGATTTACGATCTATAGTCGGCAATTTTCTCTTTTCGGTTTAAGAACCGCTAATGAACGCGAATAAACGCCAATATTATCTTGAATTTATTCGCATTCATTAGCGGTTAATTCGCGGTTTCCTATTTGGTTCCGGTTCGCCCGGGTTAGGATTGTAGATTTCGGAAATAAGAGCCCGCACTCCGCATTCCGCAATCCTTATTATTTCAGCCCGGACGTCGCCATACTTTCAATAAAATATTTTTGAAAAACCGTATAGGCGATGATAACCGGCAGCGCCAAGAGCGTTGCCGCCGCCAACTGCACCCCAAGCTGGGATTCCGCTGCTCCACCGACAGCAAAAATTGTCACAAGCTGCGGCATGGTCATTAAGTCTGTTTCCCGGATGACAATCAACGGCCAAAGCACTTCGTTCCAAATTGTCATAAAAGTAATGATACCGACGGTGACGAGTGTCGGGACTGAGATGGGCCAGATAATTTGAAAGATGATCCGGAGCTCGCCGCAGCCGTCGATGCGGGCAGCGTCAATGAGAGCTTGCGGAATACTTTGAAAATATTGCCGAAACATGACGATGCCCAAGGCGCTGACCATCCAGGGAACAATTAATGACAAATAGGAATTGACCCATCCAAATTTCACCATCAGAATATAGAGGGGAATCAACGTAATTTGCAGCGGAATCATCATGGTAAATAAAACCAGGTAAAAGATACCATCCCGTCCCCGGAAACGCAGCCGGCTCAATGCGTATCCAATGATTGAACAAAGCACCAGTGTTGCCGCAGTGACGGTTAACGCCACGAAAAGGCTGTTTAGGAACGCCCGGAAAATTGGGATTTTTTCAAAAACCTGTGCGTAACTATACAGCGAAACTTGTGAAGGAATGATGTTAAAGCTGCCGATTTCCTGTTCAGGCCGGAGGGTGGCTGAGATCATCCATAAGAAAGGATAAATGAATAATCCGGTCCACACTAATAACGATAGATAGAAGAGTAGCTTTTTCATATTAAGTTACCGCTTCCTTCTCGACAAATTTTCGTTGAATTAAAACAACAATCAAGACGATAACCGCAAAACAAAACCCCAAAGTCGCGGCGTATCCCATGTGATAGAAATAAAACCCTTGATTGTAAATGTAAAGCACCGCGGAGAGAGTCGAATTCATGGGCCCGCCGCCGGTCATGATATACGGTTCGATAAACAGGCTAAATCCGTTGATAGTAGATAAGACAACCACCAAAAAAAACGTCGGGTTGATCATCGGCAAGGTAATCCGGGTGAATTTGTACCAATGCGACGCCCCCTCCAGGTCCGCGGCCTCGTACAAATATCGCGGCACGCTTTGTAAACCCACAAGAAACAGCACAATGTACAGTCCGACGTTTTTCCAGGTCGCCATAATCGCGATGCTCGGCATCGCCAACTTCGGGCTGGTGAGCCACGGCATTTTGGGCAGGCCGATTTTTGCCAAAAACAGATTGATCACTCCGGTGTCTTGAGCGTACAATTGATCCCATAATATCGTGATAACCACTCCTGAAACAACCACCGGCAGGAAATAAGCGGCCCTGAAAAATCCCCGAAACTTGATCTTTTGGTTCAATAACTCGGCCAAAAACAGCGCGACAATAATTTGCAGCGGAATATGGATCAGCAGAAAAGTAAAGGTATTGAATATGGATTTAAAGAAAAGTTCATCGCGTAAAAGACGGAAAAAATTGTTCAAGCCAACCCATTCCATCTCAGAGACGATATCCCATTTATGAAAAACCAGGATGAGACAAAAGATCAACGGGAAGGCGACAAATAAGCCGAAGTGAGCCGCATAGGGCAATACCAGTAGGTATCCCATACGATTTCTGCGGGTGATTTTTGATTTTATGTGTGAAAATATATTCATTAATTTAATCTGTAAAATTCATGAACCACGAAGAAAAATGTAACCAATCACAGGGTATTCATCTTTTTTTGACAGGATAACAGGATAAACCGGATTCACAGGATTATTCTCTCCAGGTAAAACTCTAACTTTTCTTTTTACTTCACCTTTCTTTGGCCCAAAG
>JBHHWX010000581.1:0-3743 GCA_046756745.1 bacterium
TGGGAGAACTTATGTTAATGATAATTCATATTTTAGAGAAAAGCAAGGAAAAAATCACGATGAGGCGATGAGGCAACACGATCGGTCAGTTACGGGTGGGTGGCGGTGTACAAGCTTCAGCTTGCTTTGGCGGTCAGTGCAAAAACACGCTAAAGCGTGAACACCCAACGAATATTCCCTTGAATAATTTGAATTATTGTTTTAGCTTGCATTTATGCAATTCAAGCTTTTCACCAGCAATCGCTTAGAGGTCTTATCGACGCTGCTTGCGGAGCGTCTGCGGCAACCGTTGTCTTCTCCCTTTGATCCCGAAATCATTGTCGTTCAAAGTCAAGGCATGGCGCGTTGGATCTCTTTGGAATTGGCGCATAAACTCGGGATTTGTGCCAATATTCGTTTTCCGTTTCCCAACACCTTTGTTCATGAAGTTTTCCGCAGGTCCGGGATCATCGATGCCATTGCTGCAAGCGATGGCATGGGTGACGCGGCTCAGACCGATGGCATGGATCGGATTTACGATCCGGCAGTCCTGAGCTGGACAATCATGAAACTTTTACCATCCTGTCTCAGCCGTCCGGCATTTGCAACGTTACGGAGCTATCTCAAAGATTCCGGCAGTGAGCTCAAGCGCTTTCAGCTTGCAAGCAGAATTGCGGATTTATTCGACCAGTACGTGCTTTTCCGTCCGGGGATGATTCTGGGGTGGGAGCGAGGCGAAGAAAACCACTGGCAGGCCGAGCTTTGGCGCCAGGTGAGCGCGGGACGGGAGAATCTGCACCGGGCCGCTCTCGGAAGAGCGCTGATCGCGGCGCTTCAAAAGAGCAAGACCGAAGAATTGGATTTACCGGAAAGGGTCTCGATCTTCGGAATCTCTGCTCTCCCTAAGTTCCACATCGACCTCTTGGCTGCGCTGGCAAAGCATGTGCAAGTGAATCTGTTCCTGATGAATCCGTGCCGTGAATATTGGGGACTTGTGAGAACGAAAAGGGAAATTGAGCGGGCCATCGGGGGGGAGCAGCTCGCCATGGATTTTTCAGCACCAGAGCTCTACTTCGAGGAAGGGAACAGCCTGCTCTCTTCGCTGGGCAAGCATGGCAGGGACTTTTTCGAGCTCATCGAGGAATTTGACTATGATCCGGTGCAGGAATTTGTGGAACCCGGTGAGACCTCGTTGCTTTGCCGTATCCAATCCGATATTCTGAATCTCCGCGATCCGGGCGCCGCAAAAGAACCGAAAAGAACCGTTGCGGGGACCGACCGGTCCATTCAATGTCACTCGTGCCACAGTCCCCGGCGTGAAATCGAAGTTTTGCACGACCATTTGCTCGACTTATTTCAAAACCGGCCCGACTTGCGGCCGGCCGATATTCTGGTGATGGCGCCGGATATCGAGTCGTACACCCCTTACATTCAAGCCACTTTTGATCTGCCCTTTTCCGATCGCCGGCGCATTCCTTATAGCATCGCCGATCGCAGCTATGGCGTGGAAAACCGGATCATCGAATCCTTTTTTGCGATTCTGGAATTGTTTGGCAGCCGCTTTGGCGCCGCGCAGGTGCTCGCGCTTCTCGAAACAGAAGCTGTTCGCACAAAATTTAAGCTGTCGCAGGATGATCTCGATCTGATTCAGAGCTGGGTCAGGGAGACTCGCATTCGCTGGGGGCAGGATGCACAACAGCGTGTCCGGCTCGGACTCCCAGAGCTTGGACAAAATAGTTGGCGGGCCGGTCTCGATAGAATGGTGCTCGGCTACGCTCTCCCAAATGAGGGGGACCGGTTGTTCGACGACGCTTTTTTACCTTACGATCAACTCGAGGGTAACCGTGTCGATGTGTTAGGACATTTGCTCGACTTTATCGAAACGCTTTTTGAAAAGGTGAATGCACTCGGTGAAGAGCGAACGCTGCGCCAATGGCATCAGCACCTGGGGGCTCTGTTGGAAGCTTTTTTTGAGTCGGATAGAGAAACCGAACCGGGTCTGCAAATCGTCAGATCAGCGCTCGCCAGTCTGACTGATTACGAAGACCTGTCCGGCTTCCACGACAAAATCGAGCTGCGGGTGATTAAACATTATCTCGAGTCAAAACTTCAAAAAGAGGGCCCCGGGTTTGGTTTTCTCACCGGCAGCGTGACATTTTGCTCCATGCTGCCCATGCGCAGTATTCCGGCGCAGGTCATCTGCCTTATCGGAATGAACAACGATGCTTATCCGCGCCGGGGAAAGGAGCTCGGGTTTGACCTGATGGCTCAAAAACCAAAACCCGGAGATCGTTCGCGCCGGCATGATGATCGCTATCTTTTTCTGGAAGCGCTGCTCTCTGCACGCGAGGCTTTGATCATCAGCTTCGTCGGGCAGGATATCAAGGATAATAATCCAATCCCGCCATCGGTTCTGGTCGATGAGCTTCTGGATACCATCGCAGCCAACTTTGAGATTCAAGGCGGTGAACTTCTTCAACACATCAAGACGACGCATCACTTACAGGCGTTCAGTCCGGAGTATTTCAGACCTTCGGGTCAGGTCTTCAGCTATTCAAAACAGAACCTCGAGGCCGCGCAGCGGTTAGTGGCTGCACGCGAAACGCCGCAGCCGTTTATCCGCGCGGCGCTGCCCACGCCTGAAAACGAGTTTCGAACCGTCACCTTGTCCGACCTCTATCGCTTCTTCAGGAACCCTGCGCGATTTTTACTGAACAAACGATTGAGAATCTATTTTCGCGACCGCGCTGACATTTTGGAAGAGAGCGAGCCGTTTGCTCTTCAAGGGTTGGATCGCTATCAGGTCGCTCAGGAGCTGGTTGAGACAATTGAAATGGGCCGAAACCCACGGAACTTAAAGATGAGAGAATCGGCGAGCGGTTTCCTGCCGCATGGCGCGGTTGGAGAGTCGGTTTACGATGCGTTGCAGACGAAAGTCAAACACTTTGTGGACAAAATTGCGGCGCTGAAAGGGAACGCGCGCAATCCCATCGAAGTCGAATTAGAGATTGACGGTTTTCGGCTCGTTGGAGTCGTCAAAAATAGGTACGACAGCGGCTTGCTGATTTACCGGTATGCGAGTGTCCGCGCGAAAGACCATCTGCTCGCCTGGCTCAATCATCTCGTTTTAAACAGCGTCCCCCCGGAGGCGTCTACTCGCGAGACCTTTTTGGCGGGCGTCGATTCGCCCAAGAATGGCAACTGGCTCGGGTGGCGTTTCAAGCCTGTTGCCAACAGCCGCGAGATTTTGGCAGAGCTGCTCAACATTTATTGGCACGGTTTGGTCAAACCTGCCCGGTTCTACCCGGAATCCGCGTTTGCATTCGTCAGCCGGAAGAGCACAGGAAAGTCTGTTGCAGACGCGCTGCGCAGTGCGCAGGATGTTTGGGATGGCAGCTCCTCAACAGGCATCCGCGGTGAAAAAGACGACCCGTATTTTCAGCTCTGCTTCGGGAAAGAAAAAACGCCGTTGGATGAAGACTTCCGGTCCCTGTCCGGGACCGTATTTTCACCGGTTTTTGATTGTCAGGAGGAGATTTCGTAGTGGGGATGATTCCCCCCCATGGGTGTAACCAATCACAGGGGTTATCAAAGAGTAGGCCGAATTTTTGACAGGATAACAGGATTCTCAAGATGACCATGATTTCATTTTCAAGAATTTTATCATGTTAATCGGTGGAGGTTTAAAAATGGAATTCAAAGAGCTTACAGAAACCGGATATTGTTGTCAACGATGTAATTATTCTTGAACTAAAATCAGTTCA
>JBHHWX010000582.1:0-3742 GCA_046756745.1 bacterium
ATTTTTGTAAAGGTGCCATCGCCATTGTTGCTGTGGAGTTGATTATTGGGGTCCATATAGGCGATGAACACGTCGAGATCGCCATCATTGTCATAATCCCCCCAGGTCGCATCTTCCGAATTCCCAATCCCACTGTCGTTGACGATAGTACTCGAAATTATTTTAGTGAATGTGCCGTCACCATTGTTAAGGTAAAGGAAATTATCCTCATGGACCGTATTCGGCACAAATAAGTCCACATTGCCGTCATTGTTGTAATCCGCCCAGGTCACAGCTCGAGAGTTGCCGGTATCGGTGGCAATACTGCCGGTGGTGATACGAGTGAATACTTGAGAGTAAAGAAAGTTGGAATGTCCTACAATAAACTGGCTGAAAAAAGACAAAAAAAGGAATGCCGGGATGAATGAGTTGCGGTTCATGATGTGTTCCTCCTATAATTTTTGAGAGCAAAAAAAATAGGTGCAGACAGACTGGTTCTGAATCTTATAGACAAATTAACAGTAAAAAAACTCCCAAAAAAAGTCAATTATCTTCAAACCAACTCATCGAAAATTTGGGCCAATTCCTTAGTCTGCTCTCTCCGTTCAAATTTTTTTTGAAAAGCCCGGTTATTCTTAACCAGGTTTTGGCCTTGCTCTTTGGAGGCTATCAACTTGAGTAGTATTTCTCTTAGCGAGCTGACATCTCCGGGGTCAATCGCATAACCCAAATCATTGGATTGAATCAACTCCGTCACTTCACCTTCAGGAGCTAATGCCAGAATTGGACGACCTGCGCCAATATATTCATACACTTTGCCTGGAATGATGCCGTGATTCACCGGAGCATCGTCAATGATCAGTAAGGAAACGTCGGTACTCAGCAGATATCCAAGACTTTCTTTATGCGGGAGATATGAGACTATTTCAAAGGCGTTTTTTACGGGTGATGCCTGGATGTCATTAATGACACTCTCTCCTACTCTGCCTACTATGCGAACGCGCACTTTTTTTGTAATCTCAGCATTTTCCTTTTGAAGCAATTCAAGTGCCCGCAAAAGGGATTTTGGGTTGCGAGGACCATAGAGAGACCCTGTGTATGTGATGGTTAAAACTCCATCTCGATCCTTTGCGGGCGCCGAATCAAAATCGGCGGCATCGAATCCGTTCGGTAGCAGTCGCCAGCTCTCATCCCTGCACTGCGGATGACGGCCCAGCAGATCTTCTTTAATACCTCGTGAAACCGTTAAAATGCGATCGGCATACCGAAGGACAGATTCTTCCATTTGCATTTCCACTGCGCGTGAGAGCCTGGGTCGCCACTGCGGCGTCGAAACCCACCCGATCCAGGAATCGCGAAAATCCGCGACCCAGGGGAGCTCGCTGACCTTCTGTAACTTTCTGGCGATCAGGTGAGTCGTATAAGGCGGCGCCGAAGAATAGATCATTTGGATATTTTCTTTTTTCACGATTTCCCTGCCTTTTGAATAAGCAAAAGCCAACCAGCCAATGCGGGCATCGGGAATAAAGAAAGCCGCGCGAATCCACTCCGACAAGCGCTCGCTCAATTTCTGTTTGCTCTTCTGGTCCAAGGAAAGCGTAGCAATATCGGTGGACTCGTTTGCTTTACGGCCGGTGAATTTTCGGTACACTTTATACGGCTCAAAGATTCGAGAGCGGTAAATCGCAATATCTTTAGGGATCTCTGCCAATAGCGATTCATCATAGGTAGGATAATCCGCGTCTTTTGCAGTAAGCACAACGGGTTCCCAGTCAAAATCGCGTAAGTATTTAACAAATTTCAAGGTTCTCTGAACCCCTGCGCCACCCGAAGGGGGAAAATAGTAGGTTATGACCAGAACTTTTTTTTGACCTCGAGCCACTAATATATTCGCCATTTTGAACTTCTAAATTAGAAAAATATGTCGCAAAACGAGGTGAATGTCAAGAGATATTTTTTGTTAAGGGATTTGCGGGTTAGTCTTTCGGAAGGGGCAAGCCGTAAATCTTATCATTGGAAAAGAGGTAAAGACTATCGCGGTCTGCGGAAAAGCATGTTGAATCCGGATAAGTCAGAACTCGTTCCATTTCTACAAGTGATTTGCGAACTTTTCTACAATCCCAAACAAAAAGACCTTGTAACAAAATGGCGGCGATGAAAGCGCCAATCGCAAGAGTGAGACCGATTTTCTCGTTTTTGCTCATCCAAAATTCAGTTAATCACGCAAAGTAGCAAAGACGCCAAGTAGGACGCTTAGTTTTGAGATTGACATTGTCAGAAAGAATTTTTTATATTTGAACGGCGCTGTTAATATAATAAAGAAATCTCGATATGTCAAGAAATATCTCGGTAAACAGAGAAACAAAATTACAGGACCGTATTGAGCGCGGCAAAAGAATTAAACAAATTCGCATCGAGCTAAAAATGACTCAAGTTGATGTTTCAATAGAGTTTGGATTATCAAAAGGGATGGTTTCTGAATATGAAAACGGTAAGTACGAACCGCCAGCAAATTTGATTCTCGGTTTATCGAGAAAATCCGGGCGAAATATTGCCTGGATAATGACGGGAGAGGGGCCTGAATACGATGAAGCGCTCAAATCACCCTCGTTAAAAGTTAAAGATAAAGAAATAACAAAATACAGTCAGCCAGACAAACTCAATCAAGTCATCGAATATTTGCGGAACCATCCCGATTTGCTTGAAAGCGTCTGGCAGCTCATCCAGGGAAGAGAAGGGTTGAAAAAATTTGAAAAAGGGGAGTAATTAAGGTGTCATGGAGAGATTTTCAGCGTAGATGAGTGAGGTTTGCTCTTACCAAGCGCAGAAGTATTTAAACGTGGATAGAAATATAGGTGGGACTGAATTCCACCTACCTTTTCGCTAATCGTATAGTAACCCAAACCGTCCACCTGCCAACAAACCGCTTCTCCCTGTGGTTCCGGGATATAGGGAACGCTTACCGGCTTTTTACCGAAGACCTCACTGCAATCCTCATTTGATGATTTACTCCAATAGTAAATCTCACCGTATGTCTTGATTATAATTTCGTCCCCCGTTGACGAAATATCTCCGCCAACGACATTGTGTAAATTAAGGGTAGCGGTGTATTCGAGCGTAACCACTTGGCTCGTCGATTGTGGAAACGGCGCTCGATACACCCGGACGTTGCTTTCGCGCTTCGAGATAATGTAGATATCTTTCGTTAACGGGTCAACCATGATTGTCTCAGCATCACGCCTACCATCGGGATATTGGCAAGTAATTGTTTCTGCATCTCTAAGAATCAACTCAATTGGCGCTTCGTCAAGGTTGATTTCAGGCTCAGGAATCCGGTAAATATACTTCAGATCATATCGGGATCTGTTGTCGCCGATATCGCCAATGTATAAATATTGTTGACCTTTCACGGGACCGGGGCCAACAGCGATATCCTCCCAATCGCGAGCTCTAACGCCTGCGATGACAAAAGTGCCAAGGTGCCTGCCGTTTGAATCGATGGCGTAAATTCGATTTTTGCCGCCCGAATCATTATGAGTCCAGAGGACGCCGGGATTTTTTCGACTTGCGGCCAGACCCGAGAGCTCTTGTAAAGAGTCATGAACAACGAGACCCCTGTCGATTCGATCACCGAATTCCGGCTCACTCAAGGTTAAAAGAAGAAAGCCAAGAATGTATTTGGTTATTTTTATTAGTGTAAAGGTCATTTGATAAAGATGAACAATCTACTTAAGGTATCGTCATTTTATCTATAATCTTTTAA
>JBHHWX010000583.1:0-3705 GCA_046756745.1 bacterium
GGATGTTCCCGGTTGCTATTTTTTCTGCTGTCTGTGCCATCGTTTATACCTCTAATAACGTGATTTTTTCACTACATAGTGATTGACCGAAAACTGCCAAAACAGCCGTAGCTGTCATTGCGAGTCCCGCGTTTTTTGCGGGACGAAGCAAACTCCAGCGTAACGGAGGGAGACTGCTTCGCTGAAAAGCGCTCGCAGTGACAGCCTCAAGCAGTTTTCGTTCAGACACTACACAAAAATAAAGCAAATATCCGCAAAAGTCAATTTGTTTACAACACATATTCCAGAGTAAAAAGCGCTCGGCGGGACGCCTTCGCGAAGAAGTTCTTAAAGCGCGTATTTTTCGAGTTTTCGGTCAAAAGTAAAACTGTAAAAAACCGAAATAGGCGCTCTTGAGCAGCCCGTATTCGCTTTGCTCAGAGCCTCTGAAAAAATAGGCAGAAGCCGCCAATTCAAGGTTGTTTGCCAAGGAGTAAGTCAAGACCGGGCCGATAAGACTGCTGCGATCGTTGAGATTCGCGATGCTGTAGACACTCACACGCAGCAAAGGGGTGAGGCTTTTTGCCAGAGACATTGCAAAGTAATGACGCCCCAAATTAAAGGTGCGTCCGCTCACCAGGTCTTGCAGATCGTATTTAGCCGGGTCCGTGGCGCCCTGGCCGTTGTAATAAAATTCCACAAGAGCGTAGATATCATGGGAAAAATTGTAATCGACATTGAGAACGGCTCGCAGTGAGTTTTTTCCCTCTTCCTTCCAGGTATAAGCGAATTCCCCGCGAAATCCGGCCCCGCTGAGATAACCGGCGAAATCGCCGCCGATAACTTTGTCCTCTTGAAAATCACCTGCTATAAAAGCGACATCATAGCCCCAGAAGTTGCTGCTCACCCGCACCGCTGCGCTGGATTTCAGCTCATTCCGGCCCGGGGCAAACGCCGCTTCAACACGGGAGAGAGAACCGAAGGGCATGACAGCATACACCGCATCCACCCCTTCCCTTTCTTCCAGCTCGATGGCTGCCGGGTTGAACGGATTCAACAAATCAGTCGGATTCCACGCAAAACCGGTTCCCCAGGCAATTCGCTGCCTGCCGACAGTCACTTCACCCGGCCCCAGGTATACCGTGGCAAAAGCCCGGAATAGAGACTGCCGGGCCTGATAATTTTTACCCTCGGTGATCGTCCAGTCGAGATCCGCAAAAGAAGGTCTTTGCAGCATCTGCCCAAATTTAAAGTCGGCAGAGCTGAGGAAATTTCCAGCCAAAAGCTCGTTGTCGAGCCACACTTCGGAATGAATTCTCTTATCGAAATCCAAAAGCCCTTTGGTGCGAAAACGGGTTATATTTAGGAAAAAAGACTCATTTGACACGACGGAATTGGAGCGAATGGCTAAATTTTTCGCGTAGCCGTTGATGTTGAAAGAAAACGCTTGGCTGAACAGAAAAACAGGATAAAAAATACATACCAGGATCAGTAATACGGTGAAACGCTTAGGAACAGACATGACACCCTATCCGTTGTTGCTGTTTTGAACAATATGGCCGTCGCGGAGTAGAATGAGTCGCCGCGCACGCTCCATGACCATAGGGTCGTGCGTCGAAAAGATGAAGGTCACCCCTTTCTTTTCATTCATTTCTTTCATTTTATCGAGCAGAAGCGCACCGCTTTTCGAATCCAGATTCGCTGTCGGTTCGTCGGCAAGAATGAGTTTGGGGTGAGATATCAATGCCCGCGCGACGGCCACCCGCTGTTGTTGTCCGCCGCTCAACTCGTTCGGCCGCCTGTTCAGCAGCTCCGCTTCGATTCCCAGGGCTGCGAATTCTTCTTTCACACGTTTGTGCCGCTCTTGTGCAGAAGCGCCGCGCATCAGCAGCATAAATTCGGCATTTTCTTCTGCGGTTAAAACCGGAATGAGATTATAAGCCTGAAAAACGAATCCCAAGTTATACAGACGAAACTCCGCGAGCTGGTTGCGATTGAGCTCGGTCAATTCTTTACCGGCGACTCGCACACTTCCCGAGTTTGGTTTGTCGAGACCGCCGATGATGTTCAGCAAAGTCGTTTTCCCAGAGCCGGATGGACCGGCAATAGCGGCGAACTCTCCTTCTCCCACCTCGAGACTCACTTGGTTCAAAGCGCGAACCGGAATTTTACTATTGTCTTGGTAGATTTTGACGATGTTGTTGAGATGGACGATGTTCATGTAAACTCCTTATTTCGTGATTGACCGAAAACAGCCAAATAAAACAGCAGTACCTGTCATTGCGAGTCCCGCGTTTTTTTTGCGGGACGAAGCAATCTCCTGCGTAACAGGAGACTGCTTCGCTGAAAAACGCTCGCAGTGACAGCCTCAAGCAGTTTTCGGTCAATCACTTACCGATTAAACAAATCGAATCGCATCGACCACCTCGAACCGGCTTGCCTTGATAGAAGGATACAAGACCGATAAAAACACGATGATATTGATGGTCACCAGTCCTGCGATCACATCGAAAGCGGCGACCGATGGGTAGACGATCGATCCGACGCCGAACTTGCCCAAACCCTGAGCGAAGTCGGACAAATCCAAACCAAAATAGCCGAAATATCCGATAAAAACCGCCGAAAGCAGCAACCCGACACACGTTCCGATCAAACTGATAAACAGAGCCTCCATGTACAGCATTTTGCGGACTCTGTGCGGAAAAACTCCGTTAGCCATCATAATGCCGATTTCGTGAATCCGCTCGTAAATAACCATTAAAAAGGCATTGGCGATACTAAAGGCGATGGCGATGAACAAAATAACAACCATAATCACCACAGAAAAGTCGTAAAGTTGGAGGGCTAAAACCAGGAGTTTATTGCGCGCTTTCCAAGATAAAACTTCAATGTCTTTGTCCGCGATTTTCGTTTCGATTTCAGTTACTACCAATTCCGAATCGATGTCTTCGTCATGCCTGAGAGTAAATGCCGTGATGTGCTCTTTATAACCGGCAAGAGATTGCGCCCTGCTCTGCGGGAGGAAAACGAACGCTTTATCAAAGTCAGGGCTGGATGTTTCAAAGACGCCGACAATACGAAAGGCTCCTGAACGGATGGTTCTTTCCAGGTCCGAAGTCATAAGTACGACTTTCTCGCCAATATCCACATTCAACATCTCTGCCAAACTCCTGCCGATGACAATCTGGTTGTTGTCGTCTTCAGCGGCTAAATATCGCCCATTGACGATGGATTGAGGAATCACCGTTATGTGGGATTCCATTTCAGGCTGCACTCCGTTAATGACCACGCCGGCAGCTTTTTCAGTGCTGTTGATCATGCCTTGAAAAGAAACCAGAGGCGCAAATCGAATCCCGGGCATTTCTTGAAGAAGCCTTTGAATTCGCGTCGGGTCTTTAATGAAAAGTCGAATATTCGGATTTTCATGATATCCTTTTGCTGCAATCATGATATGGCCGCCCTGTAAGTTGATCGTGGTCTCCACCATTTGTTCGAGGAAGCCGCGGCTGAATGCGGAAGTTCCCATATACCCGATAACGCCTACCGCAATAGAGGAGATCAGCACCCAGGTGCGACGGGGGTTACGCCAAATGTTTCTCCAAGCAATTTTGAGAATTATTTTCATGTTTTGTTTTTTCTAAAGCCGACATGGGCAAACGAGACGTTTGCCCTACGTAACGCAATCGTCTCGATTGCGAGCAAACGGGACGTTTGCTTTACGTAATC
>JBHHWX010000584.1:0-3703 GCA_046756745.1 bacterium
AGTGTCTGAACGAAAACGAACCCTCCCTGTCTTTCCCGCCTGCTCTTAGCGGGAATCTCCTGCCTAAAACCAGGGGATTCCGGCACAAAAAATTACCGGAATGACAACTCTGAACGAGTTTTCGTTCAGACACTATTTAATCGACGTTCCTTAGTACTGTGCGTTCGCTTTAAATTCCTTGCTTTTCTAAACAATTAGAGTTTTATTTTGAAAAGGAGCCTTCAAGATTCAAAAGGTATAAGGTCGTGTCAAAAGTTACATGAAATATGAAAAACAATATTTTAACGCAGAGTACGCGAAGAACGCAGAGAAAAACGAGATCAATGATTATGCATGAGAACGAAATATCAGAAAAAGTAACAGTTCACCGAGTAAAATTTGGGACGCAGATGAACGCAGATAATCGCTGATTTCTTGAGAAACTTTTTGTCGACTTGTTTTATCAGGCATTGGTTGATATTAAACTGCTTTCAAAAATCCATGTTTTTTTAAAATCTGAGGAAATCAGTGAAAATCAGCGTCCGAAAAAAACGGGTGAACTATTACCAGAAAAATAATCGGGGAAGCGCTTAGAGGTGGAATTGAACGAGTGCTCAACAACATACCAAGAGTAAATTAAAAAAAACTCTGCGTATCTCTACGAACTTTGCGTCTCTGCGTTAAGATAAGATTTGTATTACAGAAAACCTTTTTGTGTTTGGTAATAAAAATGGGAGGGGAAAATGAGAAAAGGTGCCTGCATTCGAGACGTAAGGTCGACGGTGATTTTCACTATCGTTGCTCTTGTCGTTCTATCTTTGGATTTAGCTTTTGCCCAACGCCCGCCGAGCCCACCGATTGATTTAAGTTTGCTGGGAATTGATTTTACCCAAACCGGGGCGCGCCGCGCTGCATTAGGGGGCGCCTTCATCGGCGCGGCGCAAGATGAGACCGCCGCCTTTATCAATCCGGCTTGCCTGACCTTTTTAGAAAGCGCCGGCGCCTCACTTCACTTTAGACTTCTCAAAATCGAGGACCGTTTTGACTCGGACCAGTTTGTTGCTGCCGCGTTCTTCCCTATAAAGAATTTCAGTTTGGCATTCGCCCGTGAGCATTGGTTTAATACCCGGTTTGAATTTGAGACCAAACAATTTCTTACCATCGATTCTAACCTCACACCCAGACAAGCCTTGGGCGGTTTAGGCAACTTCCCCGGTCGAAGGGTATTTATGGATTTACAATTGATATCGTGCAAACAGCAGTCTCAATCTTACATTTGATATACTCCGCAGAGAATATTCGGATCTCCTTTCCGGTAACGATTTAAATGTTGTCTCAGATGACGAATTTAATGAGAGTTTAGGGCTTTATGAAGATCCGGAGGGACAACCTGATCTTACGGTTAAGGATGTAACCGAATTTCATGTTGGCTTGGAGTGGCTTTTACGATCCTCGAACTTAGGCCTCATTCCGCTTAGAATAGGTCTATTTAGCAACCCCGGTCACCGAATTCATGCGGTAGATGACGACCCGGATTTACAAAGACTTTATCCTGAGGCCAAAGGATCGCATTCACTTTACCTTTGGCTTGGGAATCGTAAGGAGCCGGTTTTATAAATATGATATCGGCGCCGATGTTTCCGCAGACGGCTGGCAGTTGTTTTTTCCCGGAACTTTCACTGTACCAAAATATTAACGGTCAATTCGTGCTTACATCGGGTGTGGCTGGGTATGGAGATTATGGCACCACGTTTGTCTTAATCATCTTTAAGGCCTTTTATAAGTCCTTGACTTTATCATTTTATTACCTAACTTTAACCTGCATTGGGTGTTCACGCTTTAGCGTGCTATCTTTAATGTGGAACTTACAGCCTAAAGGCCACGCTGTCGCGGTATCTCCGAGCTGAACACCGAACTTGACCGCTTGAATAATGCCGGTTAAATGAGACAAAAGGAAGGAAGCAATGTTTGGGTCAAACCAAATCGATGCACGGTTCACTTCTGTCGCCACTTTAGTTTTTATCTCTCTCAGTCTTGTCGTGTCTTCATTTGCCCAACGACCTCCGACCGCCCCTATCAACTTCAGTTATTTGCGTGTGGACTTTCTGCAACCGGGCGCTCGCCCTGCTGGACTCGGCGGCGCCTTTATCGGCGCAGCTCAGGATGAAACCGCCGCTGCCATCAATCCGGCCGGGTTGACTTATTTGAGAAGCACAGGCGCTTCGCTGCATCAAAGGCCAGCCCGCTTTAACTATGAGGAGCCACAGGGTTCTCCTGAAAATCCCGATGGCAAAGCAAAGTTCCGGTCTGATAATTTCGATCAGAATATGGTGAGCGTGTTTCTGCCCTTAGAAACTATCAAGCCCCTGAGAAAGACTCCATTAGCGAAAGTTCATTTGGCCGTTTTCCGTCAAGTCGTTTTCGACTCGCGCTTTAATTTCGAAACAGAACAATTTCTGACGACGCACGAACCTTTGTCCCCCAGACAACTCCTCGGCGGTTTGGGGAATTTCCCGGGCCGAAAAGTGACGTTGGATCTGGAAATGGTGAGCGATGCATTTTCAATCGCATTCCCGCTCACAAAACGTGTTAGTATCGGCCTGACCGGAAAAAGTTCTGTCTTGAATTTCAGGCTCAACGAAACCACGTTTCTTGATCCGGCCTTGAGAGACGGCAATGACTCACCTCAGGGCAATATCGCGCAAACCACCTATTCTTTGACTTCTGTTGATGAACGTCATACAGAGATGAGCTTCAGTATAGGCATCATGGCCAAGCTCATTTTGGATAAGCTGTTCTTCGGAGCCGTCTACAACTCAAATCCCACATTCCGGCTCAAAAGCACGATCTTCTTGCCGGCATACAGTGCCGGGGAACAACGCTTCGACGCAACGTCGCCAGAGAACACCGATTTCAACTTTTCTGTCCCGGACACGTATGGTTTTGGCTTATACTATATCGCAAGCAGCCGACTTCGATTCATGGCAGATATTATGCGCATAGAATATTCCGATCTTTTGTCTGACAATTATCTAAATTGGCCGGCTGACGACTTGTTTTCAAGCCCGCAGCAAACGTTTGAAGATACCGGGACGTTTCCGGATTTGACGGTTGAAGATGCCACGGAATTTCATTTCGGCGTGGAAATCGTACAGAATGTTCCAAAGTTAGGGGTGATCCCATTCCGCTTTGGCGTGTTCAACAATCCGGGTCATCGTATCCATGCTGTCGATTCTTCACCCGATATGCAGCGCCTGTTTCCGAAGGCGAAGGATCGCCTGGGCTTTTCCTTTGGCGTAGGCATCGTCCTGAGCAGCTACCTCAAGTTTGACACCAGCCTGGTCGCCGCCAGTGACGGATTTGAGATATACGGATCAACCCTGCTCACGCTGCCGCTTTAATCCGGATTTTACAGAAGCTGACCTTCTTTCAGAAGGTTAGCTTCTCTAAGGCTGGGCTTTTTTGGTTTTTGTTATTGGAGCATTTTAGCCACGGATTTACCCGGCGCGGCACAGCCGCAACCAAAGATAGGCTATAACTAAAAAAATATTTAGCCACGGATTCACACTGATGAACACGGATTTCTTAACAATTCAACAAAGAGTCGTACTGCTTCAGGGGAAAAGCCGAATTTCATCAAAGTGGTAAATGATGAAAATCTTGGAAAAATTAAAGCAAAATACAAAAAACAATAATCCGTGTTTAATCCGTGAAAATCAGTGGC
>JBHHWX010000585.1:0-3701 GCA_046756745.1 bacterium
TCACGCAAAAATAACCTATCGGTTTGGAGAATGATTTTTTGTTTCATTTTTCTCTACTGCTAACTGCTTATATCACTGGAAAACTTTACAGTTAATCTCATATTCAACTAACCAAAAATGGAAAAATAAATTGATTTTTTCCACTTGTCATTTAAGATAATTTAAGATTACTGTAATGGTATATCAAGATCTTTGCAAATCTTGTGGGCAAGACGATTTTAAATCTCATTCAGGCGTGAGACGCTTCGGAGTGCAAAACTTTAGTTTTGCACTGTTTCAATGTAAGCCGCAACGCTAAAGCGTTGCACTCCAATACCAAAGTCTGAATAGTTACGATTTTTCTTTAATTATCACCTTACGCCCTTGCACCTCAATCCGCTTCTCCGCAAAAAGCTGTAACGCTTCGGCGTAGATTATGTGTTCCTGTTTTAAAACACGCGCAGCGAGCGTTTCCGGTGACTCTCCGGGTTCAACCGGCACACATTTTTGGAGAATCGGAACCCCGGTGTCGTATTCGTCGTCCACCAAATGTACGGTTACGCCGGAAACTTTGCAACCATAATCTAACACCGCCTCATGGACCCTGAGACCGTACATCCCCTTCCCGCCGAAAGATGGCAATAAAGCCGGATGAACGTTGACGATTCGGTTTTTGTAAGCGTGTAAAATGTCGGTATCGATTTTTTTCAAATATCCGGCAAGCGCGATGACTTCAACGCCGGCCGTGTGCAGAATTTCTAAAAGCTCACGGTTGAAACTCTTGCCGGAATCGAACTGTTCACGACACAGATGAATAGCTTGAATGCCGTTTTCGCGCGCAATGTGCAAGGCTCCGGCCTCAGCGCGATTGCTCATCACGAAAACGATTTCCGCATCCAAACGACCCGCACGAATTGCCTGCAACAAAGCGCTTAGATTAGACCCCCGACCCGATGCAAAGACGGCGACTTTCAGAGTTTCCAACTTGGTTCCAACTATTTTTATTAATTCTCGTTACAAATTCCCGTCATAAAGTCATTAGGTCATTTGCCTTTGGCGTCATTTTAGACAGCAGCTATACAGTGGATTGATGGATCAATGGATTGTTGGATTGTAATTTTAGCCATCATTAGAAAATGGGACAAAAGCGATTAAACCACGGGAGTCGCGAGAATTTCTAAATAACCATCATCCGCGTTTAAAAAAGCATCAACACCGATCGGGATCGTGCACTTAACATCGATATGCCCATAGGGAAGGCCGGTTGCGACCGGGATGTCCAAGTCACCGACCATGTCTCCCAAAACTTGATCCAATGTCAGACTCGGGTTCTCATTTTCAGAAGGTCCTTTCTCAAACGTCCCGACAACAAGTCCGTTTATTTGATTCAACACACCGGCAAGCCGCAGTTGGGACAAATTGCGATCGATTTGATAAGGTTCCTCGCCCACATCCTCGAGAAATAGAATTGCGTCCTGGAAATCGGGCAAGAAAGGCGTGCCGAGTAAAGAACAAATCAAAGACAAGCATCCTCCCAACAGCCGGCCTTTTGTCTGTCCTTTCTTAAAGCACTGTAAGGGCTTATCTTGATGAGAAAACCGGAATGCGGTTGGAACGCCGGTGAGCAATTCCCAAAAATGCTTTTCCGTGAACGAGTCGATTCCTTTTGCCATTTCAACGGCCACCATGGGCCCGGAAAACGTGACCAACCCTGTTTTTGCGAAAAGAGCTAACTGGAGAGCGGTGATATCGCTGTACCCGACGAAAATTTTCGGATTCTGTTTGATCCTGTGATAATCGATTTTAGAAAGCAATCTGGGTGAGCCGTACCCTCCTCTGGTACAAAAAACCACATCAACTTCGTTGTCATAAAACATCCGGTTGAAATCTTCGGCTCGCTGCGCATCCTTTCCAGCTAAATAACCATATGTATTTACGACATAACTTCCAAGTTTTACTTTATAGCCCAAAGATTCCAGATAGGCAATCCCTTTTTTTAGACGGTGCGGGATCATCGGCCCGGCCGGCCCCACAATGCCGATCGTAGCCCCTTTTTCGATCTTTGGCGGGCGCAATATCAAGGTTAAAAGGACATCTCTCCGTTAAGCAAGTCAAATATTTCGTGGTAGTTTGCGAGCCGGTACCTTAGCCCTCTGTAATCGAAGATGACTCTCCTTCGAATGTCATAATAATACCAAACGAATGTCACGCGTGTGCCGTAAGTCGCATCCATATAACGGCTGTCATAGCGATCAAATTTTTGGATATTATCCGGTGGCCCGAGCATGACATAGACCCGTCCCATTTCTGTGCGCCAGCCGGCGTCTTTGCTTTCATTTCGGAACAAGCGGTTGGCTCGAAGAATACGGCTATAATACTCAGTCATGTATTCATTAACTTCCGTTTCGGGTGTTGGATCGCGTTTTTTCCAAAATTCTCTAAACCAAGCTTGCTGTTCTTCCGGCGTCGCCTTTTTTATCTCTTTGAGCTCGTTTCTATTAGCTATGTAAAACAACTTTTCAATGGCGTCATTCAGATTTGTAAAGGTCGGTTTTTGTTTTAAATAGGTGCTTTTAATAAGCTGCTTATGCGCCACCGTGTCTTTTTTTGTCGTCATCACAATCTTGATATGGTAAGGGTCCTCACCTTGAACGTTTTCCGGGATTTCGATATGATAGCGTACGACTCGCTGACCGACGATGTCGAGCCATTGGGTATTCGGCGCAGCAGAAGTCTGGTCTTTCTCATCTAAGAATTCGTAACTGAGCTTTAAGCTATCGGCTTCCCCACTTAGATAGATATCGAAAAACGCGAACAGACGCTCTCTGTTAGAAGAATCAGGATCTTGAACAGACAAAGTCTGGTCGGTAGAGAGCGAGTCGACGAACCAAATACCGCTCATTGAAAGCCGCTTTGCATCAAACGCCCGCAGGGTGACCGTGCCGTTTCGATAACCCGCTCTGCGTGTCTCGAGATCTTTGAAAGCGATGTGAAATAAATATGTCGCCGGCTCTAATTCAATAAAACCACGTGTTGTGTGCACGATCTCTTTCGACGTCGTGCTGTTAAAATTCTCTGCTTTGACGAAATCCTTCCATTTGACTTGATCCACCTCGGAGCTGTCTTCATCAAAAATCGTTAAAGTCACTTCAAAATCAGCTCGAAACTTTTTGTCCTTCGTCCTAATGAACTGTAACTCGAAGTTATTAAAACTTACTTCAACATTGAGACGACTCAAACCTTTGAACTCAGCTATCGATGTAAACAATTGGGCCTCGTAGTTAGGCGCATCTCCAGGTTGATTTTGATCTGCAAATGTATATTTCAAATCATCCTGCTTTTGCGGAAGAAGCGGCGCCACGTTGATAACCAGACAAAGTGAAAGAAACGTGAATAGCCTGCTAATATCATTCATCGTTCAACACCTGTATTTATTTATTCTTTCATTTAAAACTGACGCTTGAATATACGGTATCGTTATCCCTACGTCTATATTAAATACCTCTGCCAACCCTTTCCTATTCCACAGACGTAAAGGGTGCGATCTCGTCCGAAGCGACCCCATCGAGATCATAATCCGAGCATCCGGTTATCTCAACTTTGTGAAATTGGCCCAGAGCGAGCTGACCGCGTACAAGGACGACCGCATCAATTTCAGGACAATCACAGGCTGTCCGGCCAATCGATTGCTCAGAATCTATATCATACTCATCTATTAAAAC
>JBHHWX010000586.1:0-3698 GCA_046756745.1 bacterium
GATGGTTGCGGGTTTGCCACAGCCAGCAACTATTGATGGAAAAAAGATATGGAGCGTGCCTATACTCCTGACTTCCAGGAGAGAAGTCAATACTGAAATTGGAGTCATTTTTATTGATGAAGAGACGCAAGAGATCATTGGTGCTACGGATACACCAATTGTAATGCGAAATGCAGAAGCCCTCATTCATGAAAAAATTGAGGTGGCATAATTTTACAGGAGCAATGAACATGACTGAAACTTTGGCACAAGAAGAAAAAGTCCACTCGGCTGAAACCCTCCCCGCATCGACCTTTCACACCGAGCTCGATCGCATTTTTGAGTTACAACGCGAAAACAGATACCCTATAGCAAAAACCAGCGCGCGGGAACGAATCGAAAAACTCACGTCTCTGCTGCACCTCATCTACCAAAGTCGCGGCAAAATTCAAGATGCGCTTTATGCCGACTTTAAGAAGCCGGCGCCGGAAGTGGATTTGACTGAGCTGCACGTCGCCACTTCCGAAATCAAACATGCGATCAAGCACTTGAAGCGTTGGATGGAACCGCACAAAGTAAAGCGCACGTTGGCAATGCTCAGCTCATCCGCCTGGATTCAATACGAGGCTAGAGGCGCTGTTTTAATCATCTCGCCGTGGAATTTCCCGTTTAATTTAACCATGGCGCCAATCATATCCGCTATCGCAGCCGGCAACTGCATAATCGTCAAACCTTCGGAATATAGCCCGAACACCTCACAAATGATGAAAGATCTCGTTGAGGAGCTCTTTCCGGAGAACGAAATTGCGTTCTTTTTAGGCGACGCCGATGTCTCGAGCGCGCTGCTGAAAAAACCGTTTGATCACATTTTTTTCACCGGAAGTCCGAGCGTCGGCAAAATCGTGATGAAAGCAGCGGCCGAGCATCTTACCACAGTGACACTCGAATTAGGAGGGAAATCGCCGGTCATTATCGATGACAGCGCAAATATCGTCGATGCCGCACAAAAAGTGGCCTGGGGCAAATATATCAATAACGGGCAAACCTGCGTAGCCCCGGATTATATTTATGTGCATAAAAATGTCGCCTCTGAATTTATCGAAGCAAGCAAGCGCACGCTGCAACATGCCTACGGCGCCTCGGACAAAGAATGCCGGAAATCCCCGGATTACGCCCGGCTTATCAGCGACCGGCATTTTACCAGACTCAAGCGCCTTTTCGATGACACCGTGAAAATGGGCGCACAGGTTGAATTTGGGGGAGAAACCGAGTCCGGCGAGAGATATTTTGCTCCCACCCTTTTATCCGGCGTTAGCTTGGAATCGCCTGCGATGCAGGAAGAAATCTTTGGACCCGTGCTGCCGATTTTGACATTTGATTCTACGGATGCGGTCCTGAAAGTCATCCAATCCAAACCGAAGCCTTTGGCTCTGTATATTTTCAGTCGGAATAAAAAGAACATCGCGCACATTCTCTCCAACACTTCTGCCGGAAGCACCTGTATCAACGACGTTGCTGTGCAATTTTCGCATCTGAATTTGCCCTTCGGCGGGGTGAATAACAGCGGGTTTGGAAGCACGCACGGATTTTATGGTTTCAAAGCCTTTTCACACGAGCGTTCTGTTCTAAAGCAAAGCTCGTTCAGCCCGTTAAAATATATGTATCCGCCGTATACGAGACGCGCGAAGCGGTTTATCGACATCTTGTTGAGATACGTGTAATGTCCTCGAATTGGCGATCATATTTCGGCGATTGAACCTGCCAATCATATTTCTTCACTACCCCACGCATACTCTTTTCCCGGAGAGCCTGCACATGAAAAAGAGCATTTTCGAGACCAGAAGTCAAGTCCTCAAAGTCTGTATAAAAATGAGCACTCTGGCGATCTTCGGGAACGATCTCAGGATAAGCCAGCCGCTTCGGTAGAATCGGGAAGCAGCCGCAGTAAAGCGCTTCCACCACGCTCGCCCCGAAGAAGTCTTGCCGGCAGGTCACGGGCAGAATGTCAGATTCCCACAGCCAGGTTGCATAGTCACGAAAATTCTCGACATATCCAAACTGGACGATCCGGTCACTTAATTTTTCACGCGCCTCCGTAAACACGGCCGGTTTTTCGCTGAATCTCTCGCCAAGAATGGCCACTTTAAATGACAAGCCTTTTTCAGCCAGCGCTATCAGCGCCCGGAAAAAATCACCGGGATTTTTGTCGTATTCCCAGCGGTGGTTCCACAGGATAAGCGGAGCTCGATCTACAGTTTCCGTCTTTCGGAAGGGTTGAAATCGATCAAAGCGGCGCAGGTCAAGCCCTAATGGCAGCACCTGACTTTTTTGTTTAATTTTCTCGACGTTCTCCATATCGTTGTGGTCCGGAAAGTGTTTGAGGAATGGTTTCAGCGCACTGAGAAAACTGTTCTGATGGTAAAAAGAATTAAAGAAAACCGCATCAGCGCACAGCGCAGAAACATAGTTGATAAACCCGTAATGCTTGTCGCGCTTTTGCTGCACATCGCGATCCTCCGGCGACCAGGGATAACTGAGCTGGTTTTCGTGAAAATAAAGAGCTGTAGGAAGGTGTGTGGTATGTTCTCGTGTCAAAGCCAGAAACGTGCTCAGGTCCAGCATGTCTGTGGCCAGCAGCACATCCGGTTTAAATTCCGATGCAACATATTTTTTCACGAGCGTCACCGCCCCACCGTGCATGCGCCACTTCCAGAAATGGCCCGATAAACTTAATATTTCAACCCGGTGTCGGCTATATTTTTGGTAACCCTCGGCCCAGGCTTTGTGGGAGCCGGTGAGGTAGGGTTCGAGGATGAGGATATTCATGTTTGTAAAGAGTCACTCGCTGAAATTTGTTATAAAAAAATCGGATTTCGATGATTGTAGGGGTGACCCTGTTTGGTCGCCCCAGGGGCGGGCACATAGGCCTGCCCTACGTAAACGGTCGATTCATTACATATTGTCCGGGTTGTCCTCATCCTCATCCCATTTCACAGGATTGTACATGATGTATTCCCTAATCCTGTCCAATTCGTTTTCATCGCGGATGATGTGGTCCCAGTAATTGCGTTGCCATAATTTGCCGGGGAATCGCTGCCAGTCGTGCTGTTTGACGCCGCGTATGTATGCGTTGGTGGTCATGGTTTCGAACCATCCCACCACATCGCCCAACGTAGGGGCATCCATTGTAGGGGCACCCCTGTGTGGGTGCCCTGGTTGCGGTTTGGCAGGATCGTCCGTTTCGGGGCGACCACGCAGGGTTGCCCCTACGAATTCATGGAACATCAGAATGCCATGGAAATGGTTCGGCATGACTATGCTGGTATCGGTTTCGATGGTCGGGAATTTGTTGTTCAATTCCTGCCACAATCCCAAACCATGCGGCCGGCGTCGTTCAACTCCATTTTGTCGTTCACCACGTCGCCGAACAGACACAACCGGTTTTGCGTGCAGATGGTGATGAAATAGGCGCCGGGTTGAGAATAATCGTATCCGCGTAACCGGATAGATCGGCGGTGGTGCTTTTCGGGATCGTATTTCATCGTTCATTTACCAACAGATATCGTCAATTTCCAATTTCACAGGGGCAGGCCTGCGTGCCCGCCCTATCGACCGTGCGCCTGCACTGGACGACCACATAGGGCACTGGACGACCACATAGGGTACAGGGCGACCACATAGGGTACAGGGCGACCACATAGGGTACAGGGCGACCACAT
>JBHHWX010000587.1:0-3697 GCA_046756745.1 bacterium
GCCTATTTGTGGCATGGCAAGCGCTGCCTGGGGCGCATCGATGGGCCAGTGGGCAAACCCGCCGCGCAGTTTTATCACAACGATCATCTCGGCACTGTGTGTATGATAACGGATGGCGCAGGCCAGGTTATCTACCAGCAAGCGGGCGATCCGTTCGGTGAATCGGGCACGCCGATTTTCATGCGCAAATTTCGAGATGTGGAAACCGGATTGTATGATTTCAGTACGAGAGTGTACGATCCGGAAATCGGTCGCTTTCTCACACCGGACGCTTATACTTTTGCGCCGGATGATCAGCGGCTTCTATTCGGCGGCAAGCGCGATTTTTGGGGCGAACGTATTCCGCAGCAGCACTTTTTCGATTCTGCCTCATGCAGCCCGGAGTTCCGCAATCGATACCTGTTTTGCGTGAACGATCCCATCAATAACATCGATCTCGACGGCCACAGCGCCTGGTGGTTTTTTCTGACCATTCCATCTTCGCTTTCCTGGGCCATGCCGAACACAGTTGTAGGTGTTTTGTGGACCGTATTGAACCTGGTCATGTGGCCGATCATAGGAATTATTGAGCTTTTTACGGACGTGGACAAAGATCATCGGTTCTGGATAGATGTTACCGCATCTTCCAGGCTTGGCGTGCCCTGGGCGCTTATTTTTGGCAGCTTTTTCGTATGGCGGCCTTTTACGCTCGGCAATATCATATTTATCTCGAAGGATGACAAGGAAGCTCGGGATTTGATGACGGGCCGCTTTGTCGTACCCAATGATCCCGATGTGATCCTCTCGGCAACAGAGGCGCTCTATGCGCATGAATCCCAACATGTTTTCCAGTATGCATTGTGGGGGCCGCTCTTTCACAGCCTGCCGCTGCCGCCGTTATTGAGGTTGCTTGAAACCCGCGATCCGGCAGACCGTGACGAATGGTGGCGCGAGATCGACTTAGGCGGTGCGTTAAAATATTCGGCCGCAGGATTGCTGTGGTTGTTTACATTAGGCAAATTCGGTTGGGAAGATGCGAGGAAAGCTGGCGACGATTTTACGAAATGGATCAATCCGGCGACATGGTGGCGTGAGCTTTTGCCGAACAAGTGGGTTGATTTGGTCGCCAATGCCTGGGATCTCAACAACTGGTTCCCAATGTTAGGTTTTTACGAGTTTGACAGCAGGTGGTTCCTCAAACAGGAAAAATCTCGCTTTGAGAGAAACGCTGGCGCACACTCGGGAGACGTCTACCAAACGGTGGTTGAAGTCGAAAAAGATGAAATATTCGTAGGAGAATTTGCCCGTGTCACCGCAGCAGATAGAGGCACGCCCGCTGTCAGTTTTTCTATCACACCGGATTTCACTTTGCCGCCGCCTCTTGGCTCACCGACGACGACTTTAAACGCACCGTTAGCTTCACATAACATCAACTTCGCCAGCCAAAATGTCGTCAATGCGGATGGCTTTTATTTTCAATCGGCAAAAACCGGAACGTTTACGGTTTCAGGTGCTGGCACAGCTACTGAAACTGTCGAAATAGAAGTGAAGGATATAGAGGTTGACGCCAAAACTGAGGTATTTATTTGTGAGACCCAGACTGTTACCGTGAAAGGAGATGGTAACGCGAACTATTCCATTCGTTTTAAGGGCAGCACTTCCAACTCCGGCGGTAACATCCCACCCAATAGCCGGACATATACGGCCGGCGACACCGCTGCAACCGATACCATCGAGGTTGTGGCAAAATACAATGGCACTGCCGGTGTGTTTGCAACCTTTGGCGACAACGGGCTGGCCGCCAACGATTTTGTTCTAAAAGAATTCGACATTATTGTAAAAGAGCCCACTATCACGCCAGATGCAACCGAAGTGTTTGCCGGCGGGGTTGTCCATTTCGCAATAGACCATCGCCCGCAAGGCGGTAATTCTACCTCGAATGTCCCCGGCAGCCTGTTCAATCCTGCCAATATGCAATTCATCGCCGGAAAAGGGCCGATCACGGCTGAAGCGACAGAAACCGTCACGCTCGATTACGGCTGCAAGCAGTATACTTTCGATATCAAAGTCAAACCGATCACCGCGACGATTTCCCCGGCAACTGTCGATGGCGGCGGAACTGCGCAGATCAGCGTGAACGGCGGCGTGGCGCCTTACAAATATGCCGTTTCCGTGCCCAATTCAACCGGACCGGAAGTGGATGCGAGCGGCAGGTATACAGCCGGAAGCGAAAATGCCCAGGTCACCGACACGATCACGATTATCGACCGCAACGGCGAAGGCGGCCGCGCGCGCGTCGATGTGACCGTCCGCCCGATGACCGTTTCACCGGCATTTCCAAGTGTGCAAGCCAACAACTCGATCACGCTGGTTGCCAACAGCGGAGTGACGCCCTTTACATTTGGAATCAGCAATCGCGAATCAAATGGCAGCGCGATAAACAATAATGGCAGGTACACAGCCGGTTCGACGCCCGGCACGGATACGATTACGATCACCGATAGCAAGGGCACGCGCATCACGGCAACGGTTACTGTGACAGCGTAAAGCTAAAACGTAAAACGTAAGTGCGCCAAGCAAGCTTAATGCTTCTGGCGAGGTGTAAGTCCTCGTTGGGTAAGGCTTCGCCAGCCACCCATACCGAATGTTGCGGGTATTAGGAGTCTTCGAGAATGAAGGCGAACGAGTTAGCCGAAGCGTACACAGGGCAACATGTAGGCCGTCAGGGAGACCGCACTCCCTGAAACTAATCCAGCCCCGAAAGTGCGATAGAAGCAGACGGCCAGGGTTTTTACGTACCTGAAGCCAACACAATGGAATCGTTATCGGCGAGAATCCGGAAGGTCTGCCGGGGTCATAGAGTGTGGCATGCATGCAGAGAAGCATTAGGAACTTGGGATGCCCTATAAGCTCCTGCTGACAGCGTAGGAAAGGCTTGAGCAGGTAGGCCCTCCAACCAATAGAAGGGTGGCTGATGGCTTATAGGGAGTCGGATCAACCCATAGTACTCCGCGGGCGGGAGAGCCGTCTACACGGGGAAGGGGTTGACAGGGATACGTAGTCTGCACAGGACACATTGACCGAACATGTAGGATCGGAGAACAATGCAAACCTCCCTGCAGGGAATAGCGAAGAAAGCGAAAAGACAGCAGGATCATCGCTTTGGCAATCTTTTTGGGATGCTCAACGAGCAGTACCTGGTGTATTGCTGGCGTTATCTCAGGAAGGATGCCGCCAGTGGCGTGGATCGCGTGACGGCCAAAGAATATGGCCGAAACTTCACGACCAACGTCCGCACCCTGGTTGAGAGACTCAAACGGGGTAGCTATCGAGCGAAGCTGGTTTTACGGCAGTGGATACCGAAGGGCAAGGACAAACTACGCCCACTTGGTCTCCCGGCATTGGAAGACAAGCTGCTTCAGGTAGGTGTAGCCCAAATCCTGCGCGCGATATTCGAAGCGGACTTTTTGCCGTGCAGTCACGGCTATCGTCCGCGAATCGGCGCACGGGATGCGGTACGCGAGTTGACGCGCGAGATTCAATTTGGCCGCTATGGCTATGTGGTAGAAGCGGACATCAAAGGATTCTTTGACAACATCGATCACGATTGGCTGCTTCGGATGTTGGAGCAACGGATCGATGATCGAGCGTTTCTGCGGCTGATCAAGAAGTGGCTGAATCGCAGGAGTCAGAAGAAAAGCTACAACTGGACGAGCTT
>JBHHWX010000588.1:0-3697 GCA_046756745.1 bacterium
AGGAATGGGACATTCGTTGGGTGTTCACGCTTCGGCGTGTTTTTGTGCCGCCCCTCCCAGAGCAAGTTGAAGCTTGTACACCGCCACCCACACGTAACTGACTGTAACTGACCGATTACTAATACGGGCGCTGTTCAATCGCGAAATTCAAAATTTACAAATGCTCTGAAATTGTTGCGAATGAGTTCATATTTTTGTAGATTCATGACCAACGATATCAGAAATATATCCTAAACACATGCTGATAAGGAGAATTACTGATGCATAACGAAAATATCACATCTTCAACTTCAGAGAAGGTCGAATCTCAGACCACGGAGATGCCGGATGAAATCATGGCGATACGACAGATAAAAAATGAAGTTGCCAAACGGTTGCTGCAATACTGGTTGGCTGACGACTCCGGTTATGACGAAAAGGTCTGGCAAAATGTCAAGAAAGCGATAGAAGAAAACAGGCTTTCGTTCAGGACAAAGTTCGATGAATAAGCCGATTATGTTAGATGCCGGACCGTTGGGGCGTATCGCACACCCTCGACCAAATCCAAAGATCCTCGACTGGCTGACGCACTTGCTGGATGCCAATGCAGTGATTATCATTCCGGAAATTGCAGATTACGAGGTGCGCCGGAGCTTGCTGTTGGCTAATTTGACAAAATCTGTTAGCCGGCTCGACCAGCTCAAAGAAGTGCTGAATTACCAACCATTATCTACTGCGATCATGCTGAAAGCCGCAGAGTTATGGGCGCAAGCGCGCAAACGAGGCAGACCGACTGCAGATCCCAAGGAGCTTGATGGTGATGTTATTCTGGCTGCGCAAGCCTTAGAAGCAAACGCCGTCGTAGCAACTGAGAACGTCGGGCATTTGGCGCTTTTCACCGCGGCGAAACACTGGAAAGACATTGTTGGAACATAGTCTATTCCTCCCTTGCCATATGTCAATTTTTTTTACCTTGCATCCGACTCTCTGCCCGCGTCAATTTGTACTTTTACGATTGGCCTGCCTCACTCTTTGCACTCACCTTTTTTCCATTTTCATTCTCGCCCATCGTCTTTCATCAGCTCCTCTTCTAACACCTAAACGTCCCCACTAATACGTATCAAAGTATTACGCAACGTGTTGGATTGCGCATCAAGCTCTACTAATTTTTTCTGGCCATTCAAGGTTTTGATAACAAAACTGAGTTTTCAAACATTATTTTTGCACGAGTTGTCTTCACGTGACAATTCACTCACTTCAACCCCCTCAAATATGCCACCAAATCTTCCACCTCCTCCTGCTCCAATCGAAAATCTTTCATCGAAGTGCCCGGGATAATATCGTGCGGAGATTTGATCAGATGATACATGTAAGATTCCAGCAATTTGCTGCCGGCGTGCGATAGTTCGGGAGCGATGTTCTGCCCTTCGTCGCCTATTTTGTGGCAGCCGAAACAGCCGTATTCGGTAAACAAGTCCATCCCCGATTCCACCATTTCGCTGTCGGCTTCGGCCCAGTCGAATTCCAGTTCGGGGAATTTGCGGTTCTGTTTGTTGCTCAACAAATACGCCGAAAGATTGGTCGCTTCTCGATCGGTGAGATGGAAATCCGGCATGCGGACGACGGGCCGCTCGTCTTTCTTCTGCCATCGAATGCGGTGCGGGTTCTGCAGGTATTCGATCAGCCAGGCTTGTTGGAATTTGTTGCCAGCGAACTCCAGTCCAGGCGGCAAGTTTTCGTCCTGCGAAGGCTGTGCGTGGCACTCAGCACATTTTAGCGCGTCGTACAATTGTTTTCCCATGACCGGGTCAACCACAAACGGTTCGACAATTTCGCCTTCTACAGTGACCGTCGCCTGTTTTGCCGCCAGGGCTTTTTGCGATTGACGGCCTTCGTAAGCGCCCCAAGCCGTGAGCAGCACGATCAAAAATACGGTCATGCTGCCGGAGGTCACCGCAACCGGCCGTTTCGAAAGCATGCGTTCGGGATTGCGGTCGATGAAAGGCAATAAAAGCAGCACAGTAAAGAACGCTCCGGGCAGAATGACCGCGCCGATAATTTCGAGCTTACCCTCAAAGATTTTCAACAGTTGAAACAAACTGTAAAAATACCAGTCCGGTCGAGGGATGTAACGGGTATCGTTTGGGTCGGCTTGCTCCTCTAAAGGCGCGCCAAACTTCGCCGCCAGCACAACCAGCACCCCGATAATGAGCAAGGCGACCAAGCTATCCCGGAAAAGCTGCGAAGGATAAAATCGGCTCGTATACTCGACCGGTTCGTCGTTTCGTCGCCAGGGGGGAGTTGTGCCGTGCAGCCGCAGATAAAACAGATGTCCACCGACGAGCAGAACTAGCGCCAGCGGTAAAATGACCACATGCAGCGAGTAAAACCGCGACAGGGTGAGGGCGCCCATTTCACTGCTGCCTTGCATAATTTTCACGATGAGTTCTCCCAGAAGGGGAACGACGCCGGCCATGTTGATTCCGACTTTTGTCGCGAAGTAGGCCTTCATATCCCACGGCAGCAAGTATCCTGTGAACGCGAATCCCAGCACGATGAAAAGAAGGCCGACGCCAAAAATCCAGGTCCACTGCCGGGGTGGCTTATAAGAACCGGAAAAAAAGGTTCGAACCATGTGCAAGAATAAGAGAATGATCATTCCGCTGGCTGCGAAATAATGGAGTCCCCGAATGAGCGACCCAAAGAGCACACGATTTTCGATATACTGCACGCTCTCGTAAGCAACCTCCGCATTGGGGGAGTAGTAAAGCGACAGTAAGATGCCGGTCACGACTTGAACGGACACGAGTGCGAGCAGGGAAGACCCTAAAGTATGAGGCCAGCCCACCCCTTTGGGTAAAGGCTCATCGAAGAGGTCTCTTATGATTGAGAGAAGTCCCCCTTTTTCGATCTTATTTCCGGATTGGCTCATTCATTCACCCAGATTAAGTTAATACCCTATTCAGCCTTTGGAGTGCAACGCTTTAGCGTTGCAGCTTTCATTGAAACAGTGCAAAACTAAAGTTTTGCACTCCCTCTCAGGTTATCATTTGAATGAAGATTTGGCCGTTTTCGATCTTGGTCGGAAGTTTCGTAAGTTGTTTCGGCGGCGGCCCGGATAAAACCTGGCCGTCGATATCATAGCGTCCTTCGTGACAGGGGCAAACAAATTTTTCTTCGTCAGATTGCCAGGCCACATTGCAGCCGGTATGGCTGCAAACCGCCGACAGAACTGTGACTTCGCCGAGATCGTTTGTTGTCACCCACACAAACCGGCTTTTTTCCTTTAGAGTATAGCCGGATTCAGAGGTGTAGGTGAACACGGCCTTCTGAGGCGTGGATGCGTCGAAATTTTTTACGGCACCGATCTCCACCCAAGTGGAACGACCCTTTCGGAAAACCGGCGTCAGGAGATAGCCGAGGCCGGGAACCGCGAGCAGCAAGGCGATGAGACCATTGAAGAACCCAATCGCTATTTTTAAAAAACCGCGCCGGGGAAGCGAATCGTCTAATTTATGGAATTGTGTTTGGGACATGATTTCTGACCTCTGAAAAATATGGCACATCAGCCGAGCTGAAATTACTTTAACGTTCCTAAATAATCAGCCATGTTTTCCAAAGTTTTTTCATCAAGACGGCCGAATGATGGCATGATGGTGTCGTCTTTAAACTGTTTAGGGTCTTTAAAATTTTCGATGAACCATTCTTTCGCACGGTT
>JBHHWX010000589.1:0-3685 GCA_046756745.1 bacterium
GTATTGCTCACTTTTCAAAAGTTTTTAGGGAACAGTTTGGAGTGGCGCCCTCGGAATTCAGTAGCAGTATTAGAAGCCAAGACATTGACAGTTGACCTCTTCCTGATTTCGTCACATACTGATTAACGCGAGAATCTTCCTACCCGCAGAATCCTGATCAATCCGAAATCACACATCCCCAATCCGCAATCGCAAAGAATGTCCCACCCCCGTGCATCTTTGTCCCGCCAGCGTTAGCAAATCCGTTCCCATTTTATCTAAATTATGAAAGCGTTGTTGAACGCTTATCCAACTATATATTATCTTTATTTAAGGAGTAAAACCCATGAAAACTACCAATCTTAATTGCTTTCTTGTCCCACAGCTCTTAATGTTTTGGGTATTACTCGGGATGTCGGAAAAAAGTTCGCATTTTTCTTACGGTGATAAGATAGAAACGGAAATCTGTGCTTTCGAATTCTTAACCTTTAGACCTGAGCTCCCCGCAAAGACCTATTTGGAAGTATTCTGTCAGATTCCAACCAATAACCTCAAAGTTGAAAACTACATCGGTAGTTTTCAACTTTCTATCGTCGTTTTCAACAGCTCGGGTGTGAAAGTTGAGGAAGAAACCTTGATCGATTCTGTCAAAGTTCAACCCCATGATGAAACTTCTATTAATTCTCCACCCAAATTAATCAGAAGCGCCTTTCTGATTGAGTCTGGAGAATACGAAGCTCGAATCCGTGTGACTGACTTGAAATCCTCTAAATTTATAACATTTACGAAGAAACTTTACGTTGCGGATTACAGTACGTCAGCGCTGAGCCTCAGCGACTTGCAGATTGCCACGTCCATTATGCCTACTCGTGAAAAAAACATCCTGGTCAAAAATAATAGGATGATTGTGCCCAATATCCCACGAATTGTAGGTCTAAATTCGAATGAGTTGTATGTTTATGCGGAAATATATAATTTACAGTACTCTACTGTCAAACAAAACGAGGCATTTATTGCGACTTATATCATTCGAAACAAAAAGGGCGATGAAGTTAAATCAGAAAGGTTTAGATACCAAAAACCCGGGGAGGCGTCTTTTATCACAGCAGGATTTGACGTTGATGACCTTGAATCGGGTCAATATCAATTGATACTGAAAGTAGAAGACCTGGACAGTACCCATAAAATTCAAAAGTCCACCCATTTTCTGGTTATTAAATCCTCAACCGATCTACAACTTGAAAAAGCATTCTCGGACCTTAGCAACTTCCATCTTCTTCGATAAGGATAGGCAAATACATGGGGATAGGTCGGGACTACTGAAAATGGGGGCGGCGGTATCTCCTTGCTCGAATTTAAGATAACTATTTATCTTGGGGTTAAGTTAGTTTCAATAGATTCAAGCAATTCATCTTCTAACTGGATTCGTTCTTTGATTATTTTTTCTGACCAATCCTGATAATTATTTGTTTTATGAATCTTCGCCAACAACTTTGCTTTTTGAATCAATTCAGCAGATAAACGAGATGAAATTGCTTTAGGGACTTTTAACTCTAATGGGTTTCTCCCATTTAGAAAGATCGTCAGCTTCATTTTAAAATTTCGTCCCTTTCTGCTCAGCGCGATTATCTTCCTAACCGCTGCATCCAAATCAATCCGCAATCCGCAATCCCAAATCCCAAATCCCAAATCCCAAATTCACAAATGCCCCACAGCCGCGCACTTTTGAATCAATATTTGTCCTTTTGTAAAGGGATATAAATAGGATGATTATCCTCATGCAACTGGACAAATATGCCAGTCCACCATTCGGCACTCCGACATTAATATTTGAAACGATCATAAATTTATCCTTGTATAGATGGATAAATTTGTTTATATTTGTCCTTACAGGAAAGGACAAATATGTTAGAAAAAAGCGTCGTACGAGAAATAATCGTTGATTTCCATGAGCGCCAGCTTCCAGCTTATACGCCCAGACTGATCGATCTTACGTGTCCGGAGAATAAGATCCGCTGTCTAACCGGTGTCCGGCGATCCGGCAAGACATTTGTATTTTACCAGCTCATCGATGATCTGCTAAAACAGAAGATCGAGAAACAGAGAATTCTTTACATCAATTTCGAAGATGAGCGTCTTTTGCCCCTTTCCGCCTCGGATTTTTCGACCATTTTGAATACCTATTTTGAAACCTATCCAGCCTTCAAAGAGCAGAAGGTCTTTTTGTTTTTTGATGAAATTCAAAACATCGCTAATTGGGAGAAATTTATTCGCCGGGTTCAAGACGCAGAAAATGTCCAAATAAATCTCACCGGCTCATCATCTCGGCTTTTGAGTAGAGAGATTGCTACAGCGTTGCGAGGGCGAACCCTTACTTATGAAATTTTTCCGTTTGGATTTGCCGAATTTCTGCGCAGCAACAATATCTCGGACAATCTCCACTCATCGAAAGGGCGCGCTCAGGTTACCAACGCTTTCGAAACCTATCTTCACCGCGGTGGCTTTCCCGAAGTGATCGATTATCGTGAAGAATTTCGGTTGAAAACCTTGCAAGAGTATTTTAATCTGATCTTGTACAAAGACCTGATCGAAAGGTACGAAATCAGGAATTATGCATTCGTTAAATACCTCTTGCGTTTTTTGCTGGCAAATAATGCCAATCCGTTTAGCGTCAACAAATTCTACCTCCATTCAAAATCCCAGGGATACCAAATTTCGAAAGATACCATCCATAATTATCTCTCCTATCTCGAAGACGCTTATTGCTTTTCACTGGTCTCTATTATCTCCGAGTCTGTTCGGGCAAGACAAGTGAATTATCGTAAAATCTACGCGATCGACCACGGCCTGGTGACGGCCATGACCAGCTCACGATCCTACAATACCGGACGTTTGCTCGAAACCATGGTTTACAATCAGCTCAGGCGCAAATACGACCGTGAGCAAGTTTTTTATTATAGAACATTGCACGGCGAGGAAATCGATTTTGTCACGACGAAACAAGGTGTAGTGACAGAGCTGATTCAGGTTTGTGAACAGTTGACCGACCCCCTCACCAGAAATCGCGAAATTGGGGCATTGCTTTCAGCGATGCAGGAATTCGACATCCCTGAAGCGAAAATCATCACACGCGATAACAGCGAAACTCAGTCAGAAAAAGGCAGGACCATTCGGATGATTCCTTTTTTCGCCTGGGCTCTGCAGCAAAATAAGGTGAATTAGTAGCAATTATGTTGCAAGCGTCTATTGATTTCACTCTGCTCTCGTCACATTCTGCCTTATGGGCTAAAATTCCTAACCGCTGCATCCAAATCAATCCGCAATCGCCAATCTAAAATCCGCAATCGTAAAGAATGTCCCACCAGCGTGCATTTTTGACCCGCCAGCGTTAGCGAAACCGTCACTTTTTAGCATATATTATCGCAGATTTGTTAACCTGGATTATTCACCGCAGAGGTCGCTAAGAGCGCAGAGGTTAAACAAAAACAGCTACAGGTGAAGCCTCAATATTGTCATATTCTTTTCATTGCATGACGGCTCTGTAAATCCAACAAAAACCCCGCTAAGCGGGGCGACCTCAGCGCTCTCTGCGGCTCATGAATCAGGGTGCTTCACCGCACTTCTGCTCAAAATCACCTAAACACTTCACTTCAAACAAAGGGAGGCATATTATGCAACTCGATTATAGATTAAAGGCAGCCGTTTC
>JBHHWX010000590.1:0-3667 GCA_046756745.1 bacterium
TTGAAAAATTTCCTTGATTGATGGCAAGAGAGACCTTGTTAAGGCTGTTTAGATAAAGTAGCGGCTTGCCGACCTCAACCCCGCCGAACGTAGCAAAATAAGGAACGGTTTCTTCCAGAATCCGTTTCTTCCCTCGTGTGATTTTTACTTTAACGTCATCGCCGAATGTCAAATTCAGCTTCTCAAACGTAGCCCGGTCGATGTTCGTCCAGATATTTCCGTACTGGATATCGAGAATGGGAATGTTGCCGTAAACCGTCCCATCTCCAAATCTGGCTTTTTGATATGGAATGGCCACGACTTTTGCCGGCAGTTCAGGGCCCACTTGTTCAAACGTGATCACGCCTGCCGCCAGACGGGCGCCGGTAAAAGCATACACATCGCGACCGTGAAAGGTGTACGATTTCTCCGAGTTCTTCAGCCGGTTGACCGCCTCGTCGATTTCCCGTACGGAGGCAATGCCCAAATCTTCCGCCACCAGCGTGAGCGTGCCATTGTCTGGCGTAACAAAATAATGGCCGGTTTTGGTTTTGAGCACAATCGACTTTCTTCCGGTGCCAACCCCGGGATCGACGACGGAAACGAACACAGTTCCCGACGGCCAGTACTCCGCTGTTTGACTCAGCCTTTGGGCTGCTTCCCAAACATTGTAAGCCGGAATCTCATGGGTAAGATCGAACATTCTTAAATCAGGTGAGACCCCGAAGGCCACACCTTTCATAGAAGCCACCGCGGCGTCTTTCACACCAAAATCAGACTGGAACACGAGCGCATTTTGGGACCAGGCGGCGGTTACGTAAAGTATGACAACTGAAACGAAAACCAGTATCTTTTTCATGTAAACCTCTCTCGTCTTTGCTCTTTGATAAATTATTGGGGACTGTCGTTGGGATCACGGTCGACTTTCTTAATTTTTACAGACCAGCCGGCGCCCGCCATTATTTTATACCTTTCCGAAAAATTGCCGCCATTTATCCCCAAGCCGAGCATCCCATTTGAGTCCGCGTAGAGCAGAGCCTGCTCCTTCTCCACATATCCAAAACTTTTGACATAGGGCGCCTGCATGCGAAGGACGGCGTCACTTTCCTTCATGATGCGCAGGAGAACAGACTCCCCTGAGTCCGGGTTGAGGTCGAGTTGCTCTGCCAGCTCCAAGTGAATATTCGTCACGATGTTTCCAAAGGGCTTTTCAATTTTCACGAGACTGCCAATTAGAGTACCGTCTTTTAGCTGCGCCGATTGATAAGGCAGCGTTACAACCGATTGAACCGACAGCGGCCCTACCTGTTCAAACGTGATCACGCCGGCGGCCAATCTCGCCCCGGTGTAGGCGTAGACGTCCCTGCCATGAAAAGTATGTGCGGCCTTCGATCCGGGACGCCGGTTCACGCTCTCATCGATTTCGCGCATTTCTGAAATGCCGATCTCCTCGGCGATCAGAGTCAACGTACCGTTGTCGGGTGTCACGATGAAATGTCCGGTTTTCGTTCTTGCGACGACGGACCTTCGTTTTGTCCCAACACCCGGGTCGACGACCGACACAAACACAGTCCCCTTCGGCCAAAAAGCGACCGTTCCCGCGAGCGTGTGAGCTGCTTGCCAGATATCAAACGGCTCGATGACGTGCGTCAAATCGTGGATCTTGAGACCCGCGTCGACCTGAAAAGCAACGCCTTTCATACTCGCGACAAATCTATCCGACAATCCAAAATCGGACATGAAAACCAAGATTCCATTCGGTTTGATAGCTGTCTCCTTTTGTAAGGGGCACTGTAGTATAATAAAACATAGCAAAAGAAAAATCAATACTTGTCTCAAATTTTTCAGTAAAAGAAGATTTGGGATGGACGAATTCTGCCAGCGTACACTGCACTACAAGCGGTTTGAAAGTGGGATTTAAAATCTTACGAAGACTTAACTACCGAATGGCGCAATTCATACAAATCAGCACATTGCCGGCAAATCGAATGTAGAGGATTCCAGGAGGGGTGTTCTGTTCCAATTTCTTGTAGGACAGTTGTAGAGAGACTTTTTGCACACACGAGATCATGAGAGGGGAAATGACAGAGTGGACATATTCCTTTCGATTCCGAGTTCGAATTGGAGTGACCCAACCAGGTTTCGGGCGAGAGCGAAAATAATGCCAATTCTTCGTGCTTCGGGCTGGTGTTATAAAAAAAGAAGTTGAACACTCTTTCCAGCTCCTCACGAAGTCCCGGGAAAACATTTTTAAAAATTGTCCAGTGCGTTTCCCTGACAGAAGCAGGTAAAAAATTATTCCGCTGCAAGCGTCCGTCAATCGTGATGTCCCACAAAATGCGATAGCGTTCTTGCTGCAGCCGGTCGTAAGTGGGACCTATCTCAGATTTGGGCAAATTAGGCTCGTAACCAAATTCCGGATCGAGCATATCGACCACATGCAGCAGCTCGCGCCTGAGAAAGTTGAGAAACGGCTCAGATTGTATGAGAAGCTCCGCAATGAGTCGAATGACGACCGACCGAATTTCGCATTCTGATTGACCGGAATGGTCCTCTGCAACGAACAACTCGGCGCCAATTTCCTTTTTTGTTGAGGCTTTCACAAGCAAACATCTGTGAGTATGGGTATGAAGAATTGGCCAGTAGGTGAGCGCCTGCTCCAGCGGTTCATGCAAACCAATGCGTTCGAACCAGCGCTGGTGCAGGAGCTGAAAGGCTTCCTCGCGGGCTTCATCATCTTGCATATGGTAGAGAGCATTTCTCTCCTCTCTAAAAAGTCCCTGGTCAGCATGTCCTGCGATGGCCCGCAAAACCGCATCTTCTACGAGTTGCGGCTGAAATTCAATACAATAAGAAGACAGTAGATTCTCGCTGGGATTGCCATTCATCCTGCTATCTCCTTGATGAGCGATTCTCCCGAACCGCATGCCAGACACTCATCGACCGTCATCCTGGGCCGCAGCCGCAGATTCTCCGGACCGGAAGGGACGCTAAACCGTGAGCATTCCAGCAAGATAAATGTACGACACAACTCTCCAAGTGCAGCATAAAAGCCGTTCGGGTCTTCACGAGTCAGCAAGTTTGCAAATGATGGCGTGAACCGGCCGAGATGATCTTTGAGAAACAGTTTTTGCGCTTTGCGGGTCTCTGCCAGCATTCTTGCATCCTGTTTCTCCAAAGCATATGCTTCCTTTCGGGTCAGAAAGGCAAGAAACTCGCACTCGCAACTGATGTGGTCCACACGTTCATGTTCACCGGAGTTCAGCGTCAAACCAAAAGCTGCAAAAAAGCCGGACAGATCGCTCAACTGCTGCGGCTGTTGAAACAAGGTCTCGGCGCCATATTCCGTTTCGTATGAGGGTACTTTTGAATGCGCTGTGTGCCCGAACAAAAATCGAAAAGAGTTTTGTAAAGATTCGAAGCCCCGGATGTCCGAGCATTTAGAAAGTTTTCGCACGCACGGCGCCAGGCTGTTCGGATTTTTGTTGTCTTCATCCAGAATTGCGGCGATTTCTGCCAAAGCCTGGTTTTGCTTATCCGTCAACAAACGGTTGGCCGTCTCCTGATTCGGTGGACGAAATCCCAGCGCCAGGGCCTCATAAAGGGCGCTGCGGCAAAGCGCAAGGTCGGCTTCAGTTAATGGATTTGTTTCATTCATGAGTTTTTCCTTTTGCAAGACGCTGACCTT
>JBHHWX010000591.1:0-3661 GCA_046756745.1 bacterium
AATACAGATGTTACACACAACTTCTGTCTGAATAATAGACACTTTTAATATACGAATGACAAGTATGTTAATCGTTTTCGTTCAAACACTACATGAGCAAGTTTGACAACTTATTTTCGGTAAAACGGTCTGACTTAAATTTATCTGTTCAAGCCTTTTTAAACGCGCCTCGATACAAGCGTCGCAAAACGAAAACGTGTGTGCATCCCATAAATCCGCAAAGACCCTGCCACGCTGCAGCCAGACGCCGTATTCCACCACTTCTTCCAGGGAAGCGATGGTTGGCGGCGAAAACAGGTCTTGTTCACGCAGCCGCTCCAGGGCGCCGTTTCCGGTGCGTGTGGGAATGATTGTGCAGCACTCCACGCCGGCGTCAAAGGCAAAATCGAGCGAGCGCTTTGCCCACAACACGCCGTCGCTTTCGTTCATAAATGGCGGACGCAGAAGAATGAACGCCCGAACCTGAATGTGATTTGCCGTGAGGAACTGTACTGCGGTTTCAAAATCTGCAAGCGTCATGCGTTTGTTCAACTTCGGAAGAATCTGCGGGTGCACCGTTTCCAATCCCATGGCGACCTGTAAGTCGGGGGCGAGCCTGTTTTTGAAAACAACAGCGTGCTCGTCGATAAGACGCGGGTGGCTTTCGACAACAACCGATTTGAAGGGGTGCAGCAGCTCAGCTATGGCGGGTAGGTCCTTGCCGGGAATGGCCTGTGAGTCGAAAAAGTTTCCGCTATTGTAGAGCTTGATATGCCTGGTTTCGGGCATTCGTTCCAGCGCCCAACGGATTTGGGTGGGGATGGCGCCGTCAGGGACGCGCTCATCCGTGGTATTTTTCCAGAGATCGCACATCAAACACCGGAGCGGACATTCGCGATTGCTCAGAAAAACCGTCGCGACGTCCTCAACCAGACCGTCTGCGGTTCGCTCTTGTTCGACCAAAAAATCATAAGGCCGCCACGCGGAGACCGTGTTTTTGGGCGGACGGTGGTGGAGAATCCAACGGTCGTCAATCGCTTCCGGTATAAGAGAAGTTTTTTTGAAGTAAGGATTGGATGAGTGCTGCAAATAACGAACGAACCTTTTCTACTGAGATTTTTTATTTATGTCCCCTTTAGAGTATAGAATGTTCCCTTTCCCGTAGTTCCTACCTGTTGAAAGATTCCCTTTTCAACCAAATCCATCAGGTCCCGGCTTGCTGTTTTTTTAGTGGTATCCACAATTTGCTGATATTTTTTGTTGTCCCTGTGACAGATTGCTTTTAGGACGGCTTCCCTTACAGCCTCGAGGATAGTCCCATGTTTCTGATTGCCGGATAAGCATCCCAACTTGAGCCAGTAGAATATAGGTATAACTCTGTAATTTCTTTTGCAGTCAACGATTTGTTACTGTTTGCTAATCGTTTGTAGCTCTTCCCTTTCACGGAGACAGGTTTTAAAGGAAACTCAGGAATTGTAATTAGCCCGATAGTTTTCCCCTTTACTGTCTCGATTTTTATGTCAGGGATTATTGCTGGCTCGGTACTCTGGAATATTCGATTTGACCAATCTCTGAGGGTGCGTTTGCCAAGCTGGAGACCTTTTAACTCACCTTTATCAGAAATCCCAACGAGGATAATACCACTTCTGGTATTGGCGAATGCGCCAACAGTTTCGATGGTTTCTCGATCAAAAGCTTGTTTGAATTCTATTGTTTCTGATTCCCCGCGTTTTATGATTTTTTCAATATTCACAATACAAACTCTATTTCGAGTCCTGAATTTCTCATCAACTCTTTTAAGAGGCTTATTTACTTTCCCAGCGCGGCAAGCCGCAAATGTTTAAATGATCTGCTTTGTCGTGGTCCAACCCACGGTGATATTATCAGCAGTCATTAAGCTTCGCTGTCATTGACAGAGGTGAATTCTTGCTGATGTCTAAAATGACGCCAAAGGCAAATGACCCAATGACTTAATGACGGGTCGTGTCATTCGCTTCGCGTCATTCAATCGTTTTCTTGCAAAAAAGTGCAAAACTTAATAGACAATATCATAAAGCGCGTTGAACGCTCGCCGGTAATCGTTGGGACTTTGTGGGAAACGGTCGTCGAATACCCGGCGTGCCGCCGCCCCGTGCTGGAACCGGCGTTTGTCAAAGACTGGCATCTCGATTCCGGTGACCTCTTTGACGCCGCTGGCAACGATGTCCCCTTTGAGCTGATAAAGTTTATCGTGGTCCCAGTCGGTGAGCCGGATATACGGGATAGCTTCGGCGATTTCAATCACGTTTGGGAGCGTATAAGGACTGAAAGCATCAAAGCCATAAGCGCTCGCCGGCGCGTAGGTGCGGGTGACGCTTCGGCTGAGTCCTCCGGAGTAGGTCAGCGAATGTTTGATGGAATCGACCCCCCAGCCCTCTTGATAGAGCATCAAATTGTTCAGCACGCTGCGAATGGTGAGCTCGGGATTTTCCTCGATGGGGTAGTCTTTTAAATTCTCGTCACCGCCGTCGCCGTCGATGAGGAACCGCCATTGCGGGTAGCGCGTGCGGATGCCGCGTACCAGCGCCAGCGCCATGGTTGCGGACTCGATGTCGAGCGGTTTGTAATCCTCGACGATGCGGATGGTTTCCTTCCAATCCAAATCATCGGCAGAGACGTCGATCTCTTCGAGAAAGAGACCGAGCTGAAGTTTTTCGAGAAATTCGCGGGCCTGCACAACATCCTGGCCGCCGCCTTCGATAGAAAGCGTAAACGCTTTGAGCCGGGAGGGGTTCATGCCCAGACTGAGCAGGGCGTGATACGTCAACAAGAAAACCGAGCCGCTGTCGATGCCGCCGGAGAAGCACACCCCGATGGGTCCTTCTGTTGCCCGGTATTTGAGCCACTTGACAATTTCGTTGTACGTCACGCTGATATAATGTTGACCGAGTCTTGCGACATCCGTTTCGAGCGTATTCTGTTTTGGGGTAAAGTATCTGTGGTACTTCGGATTCGGATCGGGACAGCCCAATAAGGCGATTTCAGTGACGTAATGCGCCGGCGCCATGCGCGTGTAGCTGGGATGAAACTGATCGTCCAATCTTTCAGATTTTAGAAACTCCAGAATGGTATCGATCCGGTCTGCGACAACCAAACATGGGCCTTCTTGTCGCTTTGCGATAAAGTAGCGCAGCGGGCGGCCAATCGAACGCGCCAGGCGGACGGTTTTGCCGCGCGCGGCGACCAGAGCAAAGGTACCGTCAATGTTTCTCACATCTTTGACATCCGCGCTCATCAGAAGCTCTTTGGCTTCTGCCAGCGTCATGTTATAGATGATGTTTTTGGAAGCGTCGGTCAAATCGACGACGCGATGAATGGGTTGGGTCTTTTGCATAGTCATTCCTGGTTATGGGTAGTTGATTTTTTTGCAAAAACGCTGGTTTTTTTGTGTACAAAAATATGGAATTCACTTGTAAATGTCAAGTTTGGCTTAAGTGGGGGTGGTGAAAAAGGAGGCTCGTTGACAGCGAAGACCTGCGTTCTCAGATTCAACTTCACCAACACCTGGGAAACAACGGTAACAGATCGCAGGGTATTACTCTTTTTTTGACAGGATAACAGGATAAACAGGATTTACAGGATTACTCCTCTCCAGGTAAAACTCTAACCGAAAGCATAACCTGCGCTGCCATTCAACGCACTT
>JBHHWX010000592.1:0-3660 GCA_046756745.1 bacterium
GCGTTGCACTCCAGTCTAAAGGCTGAATAGATACAAATAATGAACTATCATTTCTCTCTTGGCCATTGTTGTCGGGGTGAGAAATCTGTAAATATACAGTGCTGCGCCATAACAGATTTCTCGCCTAAAAAACAGGCTCTTAAGAACATGAACATGTTCTTACTGAAAGAACTACGGCAGTAGTGTATTGCTCGAAATGACAACTCATCATGAACAAAACGAACAAATACATTCTATCGATTGACCTCGGCACCAGCGGGCCCAAGGTCGCTTTGGTGTCCACCCAGGGCGAAGTGGTTGATTATGAATTTGAAAAAACCCGCTTTTTTCTCGTGGGCAGCGGCGGGGTCGAGCAACGCCCGCAGGATTGGTGGGACGCGATCATCCAGGCCGCGAAAAGGCTGCTCAGGCAGGGCGTGGTTTCTCTTGACGAAATTGTTGCACTCTGTTGCACATCACAATGGTCGGGAACCGTCGCGGTTGACAGAGATGGCAACCCTCTGATGAACGCCATCATCTGGATGGACTCGCGCGGCGCTCCCCACATCCGGAGTGTCGCCCGCGGCCTGATTAACGTTGAGGGTTACGGCATAACGAAACTGGCGAGATGGCTGCGGCTGACAGGCGGCGTTCCGGGACCGTCCGGGAAAGATCCGATCGCTCATATCCTTTACATCAAAAATAAGCTGCCGGAAATCTATCGCCAAACCTATCAATTGTTGGAACCAAAGGATTACATCAACCTGCGGTTGACGGGCAAATTCGCCGCTTCGTACGATTCCATCATTTTGCACTGGCTCACCGATAACCGGGATATTTCCAACATCGTCTATGACAACCGGCTGCTCAAAATGGCCGGCATTGACAAGGAAAAACTGCCGGAGCTGAAACGCGCGGTGGATATACTCGGACCGCTCAAACCCGAAGTCGCTGAGGAGCTGGGACTCAACAAAAATGTGCCGGTGATTGTGGGGTCTCCGGATGTGCAATCCGCGGCCATCGGCTCGGGCGCCGTAAGAGATTACGAGGCGCACTTGTACATTGGAACCTCGTCCTGGCTGACGTGCCATGTGCCGTTTAAGAAGGTGGACCTTATTCATAAAATCGCAAGCCTGCCGTCGGCGATTCCCAATAAATATTTTGTCGCCAATGAACAGGAGTCAGCGGGCGCCTGTTTGAACTTTTTGAAAGATAACATCTTATTCGATAAAGATGAATCCGTGGCTGATAATCAAGCGGACTACAAAGTTTTCGATCAGATAGCAGAGAGGGTTCCCGCCGGCAGCAACCGGGTGATCTTTTCGCCCTGGCTCAATGGCGAACGCGCGCCGGTTGAGAATGGCTTTGTGCGCGGCGGATTCTTCAACTTGTCTCTTGACACCACTCGCGAACATATGGTCAAGGCGGTTTACGAGGGGGTTGCCTACAACTCTAAGTGGCTGCTCAAATATGTCGAGAAATTCGTCAGGCGGCGGTTCGACGCGATCAATATCATCGGCGGTGGGGCTCGCTCTGATATTTGGTGCCAAATTTATGCAGATGTGCTGAATCGAACCATCAGGCAAGTGCAAGATCCCATTTTGGCAAACGTGCGCGGGGCTGCGTTTCTGGCTGCGATCTCCCTGCGAGAGCTGACTTTCGACGATATTCCTGGTCGTGTTCCTATTCGCGCTGCCTATAAGCCAGATCGGAAAAATCGCACAATTTATGATGAGCTGTTCAGAGAGTTCGTCAACCTTTACAAGGGGACGCGGGGAATTTATAGGCGGTTGAATCGCTAGAAAGCTGGTCTGAAAAGCCTAACGCAATTGCCCGACGGCGTCTCGCCGAGGGTTTCTCAGCTTAGAGTCTGCTCGATGAGGAGGCCGTCACAAAGGGAAAAGCCTAAATCACTTCCCGACGGCGTCTCGCCGAGGGTTTCTCAGCTTAGAGTCTGCTCGATGAGGAGGCCGTCGCGAAGGGAAAAACACTTTCCGACCGGCAGTTTAGTCCAGCTCTTGGCTGTTTAGACGCCTGAATTAAGAGCTGCGGCTGTGGAAAAGATTAGACTGTTTAAAGTATGATGATGGAGTAAAAGAATGGCTTTCACAGATTTTATAATCCATAAACTCGGCCGCCTGCACCCGCGAATCCTCGCCCTGATTGAAAAACGCCTCAAGTCCATCCCTGCCGTCAAAAATAAGATAAACCGGGAGTATGAAGGCATCATGAGGGAGCTGGAGGCTTCCATGAAGCCGTACTCGGATGAGTTTACCACTTTTTCTCACCTCCCTGAAACCGGCCGCGACCGCGACGAGATCATCCGTGAGATGGAAAAATTGCAATCCCTGGAGGAATCACAATGGAAAGACGGTTTTGTTTCCGGGGCGGTCTATCATGGCGACGCCGAGCACATCGATTTTCTCAACCGCGTGTATGCCATCCATTCACAGAGCAACCCGCTGCATGCTGATTTGTGGCCGAGTACAACAAAGTTCGAAGCGGAAGTTGTCTCGATGACCGCACACATGCTCGGGGCGCAACCGGCGAGCGGCGCCGGGAAAACGGATAACGAGATCTGCGGCACCGTCACCTCGGGAGGTACGGAAAGCATTCTGCTAGCCATGAAAGCCTATCGCGATCAGGCGCGAGAAAAAAAACGCATTACCCGGCCCGAAATGGTTGTGCCGGCGACAGCCCATGCCGCCTTTGATAAGGCGGCTCAATACTTCAACATTAAAATGATCCGAATTCCGGTAGATGCAGACTACCAGGCTGACGTTTCCGCAGCGCGAAAAGCCGTCACCGAAAAGACCATCGTCATTGTGGGGTCGGCGCCTTCGTTTCCCCACGGCGTCATCGACCCCATCGCGGAGCTGTCCGAGCTGGCGCGGGAAAAGGGAATCGGTTTTCATACCGATGCGTGCCTGGGAGGTTTCGTCCTTCCCTGGGCGGAAAAGCTGGGGTATGACGTCCCGGCTTTTGATTTCCGGCTTCCCGGTGTGACCTCCATGTCCGCGGATACCCACAAGTACGGCTATGCCGCCAAAGGGACGTCGGTCGTCTTGTATCGCGGCCTGGAGCTGCGTCATTATCAATATTACACGGCAACCGACTGGCCCGGGGGTCTGTATTTCTCTCCGACCTTTGCCGGCAGCCGTCCCGGCGCTTTGAGCGCAGCCTGCTGGGCGGCGATGGTCGCCACCGGACAAGAAGGTTACCTGAAAGCGACAAAGCGGATATTGGAAACCGCCGCGATGTTCCGAAAAGGCATCGAGGACATTCCCGAGCTGCACGTTCTCGGCAACCCGCTCTGGGTGATCGCATTCGGCTCGGATGAAGTGGATATCTACCGGGTCATGAGCGCCATGACCAAGAAGAAGTGGAATGTGAACGGCTTGCACAAACCTCCCTGTGTCCACATTTGTGTTACTTTACGGCACGTTTTGCCCGGAGTAGCGGAAAGATTCGTCGCCGATCTGAAATCCGCTATTGATGATGTCAAAATGAATCCGGAGGAGAAGGGAGGGATGGCTCCTGTGTACGGCATGGCCGCCACGATTCCGCTGCGGGGCATTGTGGATGGGATGCTCAAAAAGTATATGGACCTGTTGTATAAAGTCTGAAGCCATAACACCGCAAAATGCAAAAACATGCTAAAAAAATCAGCCACGGATGCAC
>JBHHWX010000593.1:0-3657 GCA_046756745.1 bacterium
ATTACGACGCCCCGGGGACGGGGCTTAGAGCTTATTTCTGAGTTTTCGGTCAGACACTAACTAAGAAAATTCCGATCGGCGCCTCTGCCAAAAAAAGCGTGTCCGTAACGCCAGACCTGACAGTCGCACATTTACATGACCACATGCCTGCGGTCTATGGCACGCCGATGATGGTCTATTTAATGGAAGTCGCCTCAGCACAAGCGATTCAAGCCTACCAGCCCAACGGCTGGGTTTCGGTTGGCATTGTTGTCAACATCAAACATCTCGCGGCAACACCTGTTGGATTCACAGTACGCGCCAAAGCGACTGTGACATCGGTGACCGATAAGACCGTCACGTTTCAAGTCGAGGCCTACGACGATCATGAAAAAATCGGAGAAGGAGTTCACGTGCGAGCGCCGGTTGACATGACGCGATTTAATCAAAGAGTCGAAGAGAAGGCCGCAATTCGAAGGTAAAGACGTAGGCGCAATGTCGTTTATCCAGTCTCATATCTTTGGTTGAGGCTGGGCCGCTCCGGATAAATCCTCGGTAACGTTTCGTTACTATGACGATTTGATCAATGGTAGCGTTTCGCACATCCTCATGATTCACTGCACAAGAGAAGTCCAATTCTAAAAACCTCGTAACTCTTATCAATTCAGTATCTTAAAAATCGTATCCCTATTGCGTTTTCGCAATGGCATGCGATTTGCTTAAAGCACTGTCTAAATTGATAGAATCAACTCAATTTGAGAATGCATGATGACAACCCAAATGGATACAGACAACAAAATCATCGTCGATGAGAATGGCACATTGCATGACCTCCGCTCGAAACCGGATTGGGGGTTACGAATCTCTCTCGCGCTTCTTTTTGGCCTTCCGGCAATTTTACTGATACTGAAATTTCTGCCCTGGATAGGGGCCTCGACAATGGCAGACATGTTTTCCTTAACAAGACTGCCGGCGGTTATTCTTCGGCATGTGCAGCGGCTGATGCTCATGTCGTTAGGTGCGGTTATCGTGGTCATATTCCGGCTAAGTCTGGGCATTCGAGTGCTGGGTCCGGTTCGTCCCATTCTCATCGCGTTGGCCTACCAATTAACGGGCTTTGTGGTGGGCACGGTTTTTCTGGTAGCCGTGATGATTATTATTGCGCTGATACGCCCGTTGCTCAGGTCAGCCGGAATGCCTTACTTTGCGCGGATTGCAACCGTTCTCAGCCTGGTGTCGCTTATGGTCTTAGTCACTCTGGAAATCGGTATGGTTATCGGTACGGAGGAATTTCTCATGGTTGGGCTGCTGCCGGTGGTCGTTTTGACTTTTGCTGCCGAAGGTTTTGCCAAAACACTTTACAAGGAAGGGATCAAATCGGCAAGTTGGCGTACATTGATGACAATTCTTGTTGCGGCGTTGATCAACCTGCTTACAGACTTTCCGGGAATGCATCACTTTGTGCTGCGATTCCCGGAGCTGCTGCTCATTGACATCGGCTTGATATACCTGGTGAGCCGCTACTGTAAGTTTCGAGCCTTTGAGTTTCTTAATCCAAGTCCAATCTCTGTCAAAAAGAGAAAGACAAATGACAAAAAAAGCAGTAAAATGCAAAAGAGGCGGGTTGCTTCAAATGCTTCGTCTGCCGTAGTTTTAGCACATAACTCCAATTCAGTTTGAACACTTTTTATCACACAGGAGAACAGAAGAGATGAAAATAGCAGTGGTACGGAATCGGAAAAACGAAGGAATCATCAACAACTTTGGAAGAAAGAGCCCCGAGACCTACGGCAAAAAATCAGTGCAGAGAGTGGTGGAGGCGCTACACACTGGCGGCCATGAGGTTAAAATTATGGAGGGGGACATGACGTTGTTTTCTCATCTCAAAGAATTCATACCGCCTGATAGATACGGCCTTCCCACGGGTCTGGTGTTCAACATGTCGTACGGTATTCAGGGCGACTGTCGTTATACCCATGTGCCGGGTATGCTGGAGATGTCCGGCATTCCGTATATCGGCGCAAACCCTCTGGGACATTCGCTTGCGCAAGACAAAGTTATCACGAAAATGCTCTTGCAAAGCGCGGGTATTCCCACTCCAAAAATGTGCGTCATGGCGGCGCAGGACAAAAAGGTTGCGCAAGGGCTGCGCTTCCCTTTGGTGGTTAAACCGCGACATGAGTCCACCAGTTGCGGGCTGCACCTGGTTCACGATCACGATCAATTGCTGACCGCCGTGTTGTCTGTGACAACGCAATTTCAACAGGAAGCGCTGGTAGAGGAATTTATCCAAGGCCGGGAATTTTGTGTCGGCGTGCTCGGAAACGACGAGCTTGAAATTCTAACTTATGTCGAATTGGATTTTAACGACCGGAAGAATCCACTGCTGACCCGCGAAGATAAGTTCCACAAAACGGCGAACGAACCAAAGAAGATCTGCCCGGCGCAGATCAGTTATGAACTCGAGTCTCGCATCAAGCACATCGTTGAACAGACTTTCCGGGTATGTCATTGTAAAGATTTTGCACGAGTGGACCTGCGCGTGGATCCCTTTGGCAATCCTTATGTTCTGGAAATCAATTCCATGGCGTCATTGGGACAAGGAGGCTCGTTTGTGCTGGCTGCGAAAGGGGCGGGGTATGGCTTAGCAAGTCTGATCAATCGGATTGTTGACATCGCTTGCCGGCGTTATGGGCTTTTCGCGAACAGGAACATCGTGCCCATTCCACACACCGACAACACTCCTGCTTATCAAAACATACATGACATGGCAGCATGACGCCGGCAGGCTGTGGGTTGATACATCGCTAATATCCCAGCACGGTGAAATGACAACGTAAGTATCATATGCCTTCGGCGTCATATAGTGTCTGAACGAAAACTCGAAAAACCACTTCGCGAAGGCGTCCCGCCGAGCGAGTTCGACTCTATGCCCAGAAGCCCTCGGCGAGACGCCTTCGGGAAGTGAAGACCGTTTTCGTTCAGACATTATATAGTCAAAAAAGTCTATCGCGTCATTCCCGGCTGTCGCGATTTCTTCTTTATCTCCTGAAGCTTGGCCTGCTGCTCCGGCGTCAAAACATTTTTGATTCGGATAGCCAGCGTCAAATGCGTGCGTTTAATCTGAGTCTCAAGCTCGAGTACTTTCCCTAATTGCGTGATTGCTTGCTGCTCATCGATCCGTTCCTGACTGAGAAGGGAGAGAAACGTTTCCATCTCATCTTCCAGATCCCACTGCAAATCCGTGAATTTCGACTGCGCTGACCGGATTTCTTTTTTGAGCGTGCTCTTTTGCTCAGCGCTGAGTGAAAGAATCTGCTGATGCTGCATCACTAATTCAGGCGGGAAAACATGCGCTTCAATCGGGTCCCTCTCAGGAGATTGCCCGAACAAGACTTTACAAAACAACAATGACAAAATGCTCAGCGTGTAAATGAATAACTTCATGATTCTCTCCAAATTTAGGTTAAATTCCAGATAACTGATCACAGGGTATTCATTTTTTTTGACAGGTCGCGTAGATCCCGATTTATTTTATCGGGGATAACAGGATAAACCGGATTTACAGGATGACTCCTCTCCAGGTAAAACTCTAACTTTTTTTACTTCACTTTTCTTTGCCCCAAAATTCTTGAAAATGAAATCCTGTACATCTTGAGAATCCTGTTATCCTGTCAA
>JBHHWX010000594.1:0-3657 GCA_046756745.1 bacterium
CGTAGACTCGGGATCGCGATCAATCCGCATCCACATGTCGTGGGGACAGATCACGCGGTCGATTTCTTCCTGATTATTCAAGGCATGAAACATCGTCGCATGAAAGCGGAGCGCCTTGTCCGGCTGTACATACTCACGATAGGTATAAACACAGCCATCGGATGGGTCTATCGCGTGCCATAACAGCACAAACGGGTGTTTCGTACCATAATCGACAGAAACATATCGCGGCCAGGTGAGCGGTATCGGAAACCCCGGAACGACGTGTATTTGCTTGTTCCACTCTCCGAAAAACATGCCTTCATAGACCGACCAATCGCCGTACAACATGGCCGACCGCAGCGGCTCCGGCATGGAAAGAAGCGTACCAACGTAGATCGGATCATTTTCAAGTAGGTAGGGATTTTCAAACACCAGGGCGGGAATGTAGTGCCGGAGAACGCCGTATTTGTCTTTTCTGACTGGTCCGGGTCGCATGGGCTGCCAATAGACCTCATACCGCTCATTGTATTTTTTCATCCCATCCGGTATAGGTTGGCACGCATCAACAAACTCGCGTTTATGATAAAGATGGCTCACTCCACCAGGGTTGGTTGTGTAGAACGCGCGAGGCGGAATATCGGGATTTGTCGTTCGCGTACACATACGAAGTTTTTCCAACATCTTTTGTGTAAAGCCCTCAGCCTGGTCAATGCCGATGAACTGATACTCATGCCCGAGCACATCATCCACATTCTTTTCGTGCTGGAACGAAAGAAGCTTGATAAAAGAACCTGTTTTCGGGTTGATCCACCAATGTTTCTCCGGCGCCGCTTCCCACTGATAGCCGAGCTTTGGATAAAGCTCCTGGCAGCGCTGCATGATGTCGCCGAGCTGCTTGTAGGTTCGTCTGGCAATCAGTCCCTTAAAGCCTTCCTTGTGCATCCGTACCTGGGCTTTGTAGATCAGCGTATGTGTCTTTGATCCGCCTCGAGCGCCGCCGAACTCCAACACATCTACATCGCTCCGCATCGCCAGGGTTTGCGGGCCTGGGAGCACCTTGAACGCGAGATCGCGCCGTTCGCCTTTGTACTTAACGATGTTTTCTTTCGGCATCTTCCATTACAACGAAGGTTACATACTCACCGTCATTCCAAGCCAAACATTTTCCTGCAAATAAGGCTTCAATCTCTTTGTGTGTAAAAATTCTTGTTTCTTTGCCCCACAAAGAACCATACCGTTTTTTTGCTTCATCGGTATTTTCTATAATTTTAATACCATGATGACCAAAAGCTTTTTCTTCCATTTTAGGATTTTTTCGAATGTTTGGCATTTTTTTTTGACTTCGGTATCGGACGTCCAGGCGTTGGATGCTTACGAGCATAGTCGTAGGCTATCGCCGCGGCTTGCTTCGCCGAGCGGCCGGACTGAATAAGCTCACGAATATTGTCCGATATAGTCTTATGATCCGAACCTTTTTTGAGTGGCATAACTGCACCTGAAACGAAAAAAGGCGATACACATCCAGACAGGCAAGTCGAAAAACCTGCCTTTCAATGTATCGCCTTCCGCTCTTATGGAAAGGTTTATGTAAATTAATTATTTATGTTCTCATTTTCTCCCGGTCAGCAAATTCTCTAAAATTCAAGTAGTCTTGAGCGTTTATCAATTTTAGTTTAGACCAATCAATCTGGCCTTTTTGCCAATTTAACTCCAAAAGCATTGGGCCGGTACGATCACTTGGGATATGATAACGCTCTCGAAGCAATTTCTCAAGCTGCTGCGTTTTCATCAATGTGCTCACACAGTTTGTTCAACCATTCTTCATTTTTCGGAAAACTGAACGGCTTGTCGAGTTTCTCAACTACACCATTTTGAATCGCGTAGTCTGTTTCGATATAAAAAAACCTGTCATTGATAACCCCGGTCATGCGCTTGCCTTCTGGGTCGATAACGATAGCTACGTTCGGCTCACCGTATTTCTCGTTCAGTGCGTCTATGAGCCACTTGTGTTTCTTGCGTAGATCATGTGCTGCAATATCCCTCATTTCTGCTAAGTAACGCGCGTGATCCGGGCAATACTCTGCGTGGCCGGAGGGCGTATCGGCTACATCTTCCGGCCAGGCACAGATACAGTCAGTGCTTTTGCCTTTTTTCTCGGCCTTTTCCTCGGCCTCGCGCTCGTACTTCTCAAGAAGGGCAAGCTTTTCATTGGCGAGCTTCAATTTGGTTCTCTTCTTTCAAGTCTTGGTAACTTTTCTCTATCAATTTCAGAATGTGCTCACTCGGAATAACCCCCCTTCTAAATACTAACCTCGCAATTATTCTCCTAAGGCCTCTAAGATAACCATACTCAGCACCATTTTCACATATTGCCGTAAGGATACCGCATAATTGCGCATGATTCAAACTTTCTATCTTTTCATGTAATTCGTGATTCATACCACCCTCTTACGGAATAAACAGTGTCAAAGCCGGCTTTCTCTATATCCGCATTCGACAAAATCAAATTCTCTATCGTCCGCATCGGAATTGCACCGCCGCGGCCGCTATCTATAAGCGAAAGTAAGGTCTTTTGACATGCTTGCAAATCCATGCTTGTAATCAATTTAGAGCAATCGTCGTAACTCTGTCTATTAAATTTTTGGTTCTTCCTGCGCATTATGAAAAACTGGGGTATAAATTTCGTTATGCGGTTGATAAAAATAATGTTCAAGAGGCCAAAGCGAAGGCGGATCATCGTTTAACTTGAGTCTTTCTTTATTGATTGACTCAATAACGTCCAAAACCAGGACTTTCAATGATTTTGCCGTACAGGTTGGGCATATACCAGGCTTTAACTCCATGCGAACGGTAATTTCATCCGTCCCGAATCCATACCGCCTCCTGGGAGTATTGTAATAATATTCCTGACATCTCTTACACTGAGCTGGTTTTGGTTTATCAAATATATGATTCATAATCTTACCTTAATTTTTTTCGGTACCTCTTTCGCGGCAAACCATAACATAACCGACAATCACACTACACATACTAACAGGAACTGCCTCCCTTATGCCTATTTCAGTATCAAACATCATCCAGATTATTACAGTTAAGAGTTGCACTAATCCGAGTATTTGAATAAATCTCATACCGCCCTCTTTACCCTGTTCGCCCACCGTAAAAAATCCTGCGGACTTAACACAGCCCGCTTGCGCTCTGCTAAATGAGAAATGATCGCCTTGCGCTCATTGTCCATATCAAAGCCGAGGTTTTCTTTCGTAGTCGGCAGTTCGTCATAAACACGTTTGAGCAGATCGTACCAGATTTGCTCCTGTTCGGTCGGCTTGAATCCACTCTCATCCTCCTGGCTGCCTCCTGCCCACTGCTTTTCGATTGCTTCAAGCCGACGCTTCACACCTGGGCGGCCTTCAAGCCTCGCGATGTTTTTGACCTGGAGTTCAATTCGCTCCCGAGGCCATGCCGGAAGTCTCATGTTTCAACCTTATTAGATTTTCTAATGACATATTGTTCGACATAATTTCAGTTGCCACGCTCTAAAAGTCTACTTTCCCCATCGTAGGGTAAGAAATTTTTTTAATACGGTTGTCAGTGCACCGCCTCACTCTCCTGAAAATATAGATCTTCCTTCAAAATAACCTTGCGCTCCCTGGGAATGTACTTTCCCACAAGCCC
>JBHHWX010000595.1:0-3655 GCA_046756745.1 bacterium
TTTATTCAATGGAGAGGAAGGAAGGCCAATTTCATCTGAAAAAGGCGCTGGTGCCGGCGTCAGTCAAAACCCCCCTAAATTGCCAACACAACAAGCGAAGCCTAACGGCCAGTCAGGTTTGAACAAGGATAACGATCCGAATTTTTCAACTGTGAAGGAGGCGGTTAAGTTCATAGATAAGCTGTTTTAGATGGAAGCCAACACGACATCCGATGTGCGAATAGGTGAGGAAGTCCAAACCATCCGGAATCTATACCTCCGCAAGGTTTTAACGAACCTCCTTGTGATTGAGAAAACCATTCCCCGTTTGTCCTCCAAACACGATAGGAAGTATTTATTTAGAATTTTCGTCACAACTCAGGCGCTTGCTGACTTGGCAATGGTACATGGTCTTGAAGGACTCGAAAAAATATCTCGAAAACTCTGTTCGGTTTTGAATTATTTGCTGATGTCCCGTATCGAATTAAGTCCTGCGATAAAAGATAAAATAAGAATAGCGGCAATAACAATGCGTCAAGTCACAGGCATGGAAGCTCTCATTGAAAGGCACATGACCGTGGAAAGAGTTGCAAGGCATGTTCAGATTGAACAAGATAAGGTTCAGGCTTGTACTGAAAAGATAAGTAATAGTTTAGATTCTCTCTGCCAGAAACAACTTGAATTGGCTTTTGAACAAGAGATAGAATCTGATCCGAGATTTTTCTTTGATATTCGGGAATCTTCGGTTTTGAAACTCGTTGAGGAAAGAGAAGTCGCAAACTCGGAGAGCGACCACCCTGACTTGCTCACCGCTAAAGAAGTAAAGTTATAAGTTTTTCTCCCGTTCCCGCCTTTATTCTCATTTTTGCTACAAATATCATTTGCTTATCATGCATATTTTTATTAAAATTTGTGCATTATTTTCTATTGTACTATGGAGATTTTGATGAAAAATAAGATTATTGCGGATGCTTTAACCTTTGATGATGTCTTGTTAGTCCCATCTTATTCTGAGATTCTGCCGAAAGAAGCGGATATTAAATCGCGATTGTCCAAGAACATCGAACTTAATTTCCCGCTCGTTTCCGCTGCAATGGATACTGTGACTGAGTCTGAGATGGCTATTGCATTAGCACGTGAAGGCGGAATCGGCATCGTTCATAAAAGTTTATCTATCGAACATCAAGCCGCGGAAGTGGATCGAGTGAAACGATCTGAAAGCGGAATGATTGTCAACCCTATTACACTCACTTCTGAACGGAAGATAGCGGAGGCATTGGAATTGATGCGCCGGTTCAAGATATCCGGCATCCCTATTGTCGACGGTGAAAAGTTAGTCGGTATTTTGACCAATCGTGATTTAGAGTTTCATTTTCAGCAATCGTTAGAAATACGAGAGGTCATGACAAAGGACAATTTAATAACGGTTCCGGTCGGGACAACCTTAGAGCAAGCTGAAGAAATTCTCCATAAACATCGAATCGAAAAGTTACCGGTCATCGATGATGATGGAGCTTTAAAAGGTCTGATTACAGTAAAAGATATCAAGAAAAAGCGCAAATTTCCTGACGCGACCAAGGATAAACATGGGCGACTTTGTGTGGGCGCTGCTGTCGGAGTCGCTCAGGATACTTTCGAGCGTGCGGAAGCTCTCGTAACTGCACACGTCGATGTCCTTGTTGTAGACACCGCACACGGCCATTCGAAAGGAGTCATCGACGCAGTGAGGTTGTTGAAGAATAAATTTACGAATGTAGACATTATTGCTGGTAATATAGCTACGACAGAGGGCGCGAAGGCCATGGTTGAGGCAGGCGCCGATGGAATTAAGGTCGGGATGGGCCCCGGCGCTATATGTACGACACGCGTCGTAGCTGGAATAGGGATGCCACAGATTACCGCTATCATGAACTGTGCAGAGATATGTCATCAACATCATGTGCCGCTGATATCAGATGGTGGTATCAAGCAAACTGGAGACATTGCAAAAGCGATTGCCGCAGGAGCGGATACCGTGATGATTGGAAGCTTATTTGCGGGTACGGAAGAAAGCCCTGGTGAAAAAGTTTACATGGAAGGACGGATTTTCAAAGTCTATCGAGGGATGGGTTCCATCTCTGCAATGAAGCAAGGAAGTGGGGATCGCTATTTTCAAGAAGGCGAAAAAGAGGTCAATAAGCTTGTACCGGAAGGTATTGAAGGCAGGGTTCCCTATCGAGGTCACTTGGGTGACGTGGTTTACCAGTTAGTAGGTGGATTGCGCTCTGCAATGGGTTATTGTGGGACAAGAGATATTAAGGAATTACAAGAGAAGACCCGCTTTGTCAGGATTAGTAACGCCGGGGTCATGGAAAGCCATCCCCATGATGTCATTATTACCAGGGAAGCGCCGAATTACAATGTGGTTAACCAAAAATAAGAAACCGGGCAACAAGCCATAACCGGAATTAGGGGGAGTTACCGATTTAATTGACTTGCATACCCGGTTTCAAAACCGTATATGCTTGTTTACAGCTTATTTACGTAAAGCGCTAACCGTGATTTTTGATTCGCTGCTTTATTTTTATGTATAATGCCTTTTGATGCAAGTTTGTCTAAAATTGAGACTGTTTTGACAAATTTCTTCTCAGCCGCTTCTCTGTTCGTTTCCGACAGAAGATTTTTGATAGTGGTCTTTAGAAGCGATTTATAAGGTCTGTTTCTAAGATTCGATTTGTGACTTCTTCGGATTCGTCTAATAGACGAAGCGTAATTTGCCATTCGGGTTACTTTCTCCTAAGCTTTCTTTATTAATTATGTGCAAATATACAAAAATAGATTTTTATTGTCAATAAAAAAAGCATTGAGAGCTGTTGCGAACTTATTAATTGTCAACTTAAGCCAGCAATTGCGTACAAACTTTTTCTTGACTTTTATTCACTTTTGTCTTATTATAACAAAAATTATTGACTCTGTTTTCACCTACATGGAGTCCTCTCACTCACATTTCTTGCATAAAAAATACAGACGAATTTTAAGGAGGGTATATGCACATTAAAGAGAGAAGGGTTGGAGATGTTGCGATTTTAGATGTTAGCGGCAAGCTTCTCGGTGGTCCGGAAAACTCACAGGCTTTCAAAGACACTATTTATAGTCTTTTAGAGCAAGGTATTCTTAAGGTCGTCGTCAATTTGGCAGAAGTGAAAAGAATGAATAGTTCGGGCTTGGGAATTTTGATTTCTGCGCTGACATCGATAAAAAATAAAGAGGGGCAATTGAAGTTAGCCGGGATCAATGAGACAATGGAAGGTATTTTAGTGATGACCAAGTTGAATACCATTTTCGAAACCTTCGGCACTGCTGAGGGCGCCGCGCAAAGTTTCTAAAAGTATTCCTTTCATCCCTAGCTTTTTAAGCCATCTCTCATGAGAAATGTATAACACCGATATATTTCAAGCATTTAAGAGCAGAGCTGAACAACGTGGTGATAAAAGCGCTCTTATTTTCGGAACCCACGAAATATCTTATCGCAGACTTCTGGATGCCGTTGAGCGTCTCGCACACAGCATGAAGAACTTGGGGGTTTCACAAGGCGATCCATTCGCCATTATGTTACCTAACGTCCCGCAACTCATCATCAGTTATTTCGCCCTTCTTAAATTAGGGGCCACCGTTGTTTTAGTCAAAACAGACTATG